>JBCNOR010000198.1:0-8422 GCA_039593785.1 Niabella sp.
CGCTTCCGGACCGTTTTTATCAAGCCATATACAGGGGTATATTTTATTATTCATAGAACTGGTTTTATAGTAATAAATCGCTTTTCAAAATTAATATGCGGCACTCTTGTCATCACTTGCCATTTGACAAGAAAAAGGATTGTTTACGATCATTTAACAACTGCATACTGCAGGTAGGCAACACCACAGCCAAACTTCTTCATACTTTTTAATTTCAATTTCGACAGCTGCATAGCATCAAAAAATCTTCTTCCTTGACTTTTTATTTGCGGATCCAACAGGATATGATACTCGTCTATCCATCCCTGGTGATGCAATTGCGCAGACAAGTAGCCACTACCTAAAATGACAATATCCTTATCAGTGGAAGCCTTAATATCGCTAATCACTTCGGGGGTAATATGGTTATGAAAAAAACAGTGCTGCCAATCAGACACCGTAATGGACCTAGAAAATATATGCTTCCGGCTTTCATTCATAAACTGATAGGCGCCAGCAAAATCACGGCGTGCCTGAGCGCCCGGCCAGTAACCTGCCATCAAATCATAAGTTGTACGTCCCATGAGGATGGTATCCGCCTTATTCAACCGTCCTAAATTATAGTGCATCAGTTCTTCATCGCTGGTAAACCAACCCGTATCTCCGCCAGGACCGGAAAAAATACCATCTAAAGTGATCCAGTTCGAAACGAATATGCTGCTCATGATTTTTTATTTAAGGGTACAGCGCAAATCACCTCCTGATCATTATTATAGATCTCCAGGCAAAACCCCTCCGGATCCAACCCAGGCGTTTTTAATAATTCAGTAAAGGCCGCCCCAATAGCTTTTGGATCTTTCATAAAATCCTTAATAGTAAGGCTCGCGTAATGGCCCGCCGGTATGCTCATAGTATCAAACCCCATGGATATCCCTTCACCCTCGTAAGCTTCATCTATTGCGGCTTTATATATAATATTGTCCATACTACCTTCGGGCCTTGAAATACCATAAGTAGTTCTTTGAAAGGCATCCGGCACTTTACTATGTAACTGCTGAAAAGCGGGCATGATACCATCCGGGAAAGAGCTGGCCCGGCAAACAATTACGCTTTTGTCTTTTTCAATGGTAAGGTTATCCATATACCTGTTTTTGATACAAACTTATGATGCGACTCTATCTCATCCGGTGTAGAAAAGCGACAAATTATAATCGGTTTACGACAGCATTCCACTGCATCCGGACACAAATAGAATGCCACCCGCAGCTTCTACGCATTAATGTTATGATAAACTATGGGCGGATTCTGTAAACTGATGTAACGGGATAGTGATCAGAGGTATTGCCTGAACTATAGGCCGGCACAATGTTAACCAGGTCTGTTCTTATTCTTGCAGAAGCCGGTACATACCAATTATTCATACTACCGCTGATAATTTGCTGATCAATTACAGAATTAGCATACCCCAACGATGATTGATTGCCCGGGATATTTAATGGCAGGGTTATAGACTGATATCTCTGCGGATCGTTCAGGAAATTCTGGTAAGGCGATGGCTTTCCCGGAAGAATGCTCTTATCAAAATTGTCATTAAAATCTCCCAGTATCATAAAATACTTCCCGCTATAATATGTATCCAGGCTGTCTTTTAATTCGATAGCGCCATTCAATCTGCGATTATAGCTGGCCAGTTCATCATCAGCCTTGGCATGAATTAATATAAAGCTAACAGGTTTCATTGTCCCGTTAACCGTCACATCTGCCTGAAGCAGGTAAGGATACCGGTTACCGAAATTAAAATAAGCAGGTGCGCTGATCCCCATAAATGGCCTTACCGAAACATTTCTGAAAATATGCCGGTTATATACAAAAGCCATTTTTTGTGCTCCGTTGGTAAAAAAAGAAATGGTATACCTGAAATCATCTCCCAGGTTATTCCTGATCATGCGGCCAAAGCGGGCAGTATCCACTATCTCGCAAAGCCCATAAAGATCTGCACCCAGGTACATCAGCACTTTTGCTGCATTCGATTCCTGTTCATTCAGATTACTATGAAAACCCGACGGATCTCCAAACCATTCAATATTCCAGTTGGCAATTACGATGTCTTTATTGTAGTCCTTAAGTACTCCTACAGGTTGTACTGTATTATCTGGTTTTTCTTTTCCACAGGAAAGAAAGCAAAGGATAAAAAGTAGCCAGTTGCAGACGGTCTTCATATAGTTAACAATTCCTTCTTAAAATTAAACATTTTTTAGTTAGCCTCGTTATATTTGTTCGAATTCAACCACAAGCCTTAAACGAATGATTAAAAGATTTGCCGCCATTTTTGTTGTCTCCATTTTTTTACTTAACCAATTGTCTGCTCAAACGAAGCAGGAACAAAGCGGATGGTTTTTCTTTATGAATGGCACCAGATTGAATGAGAAATGGGGACTACACCTGGACGTACAGGTACGCAGCCATGACAACTGGGATGGCGTGCGTAGCGTATTGGTAAGACCCGGCCTGACTTATTACATCAGACCTAATCAAAATGCCACCCTTGGTTATTTATATACACCTACCATCCCGCAAGATGGAGCAACTTTAACGGAGCACCGGATATGGGAACAGTATATTATTTCGCATAAAGCTTTTACAGGTAATCTCAGTCATCGCTTCAGGCTGGAACAACGTTTTATTGAGAAAGCAGGCGATCAAAGGGTGTTCGCGCAGCGCCTGCGTTATTTTTTCAGGCATGTTCAACCTTTAAAGGCAGTTGAAAATGGTTTTATAAAAGGTCCATTTGCTGCGTTACAGAATGAAGTGTTTGCCAATATTCATCATCAAAAAAACACCAATAATCATTTCTTTGACCAGAACAGGGCATATATCGCAGCGGGATATCGTTTCTCCAAAAAATTTGATGCAGAAGCGGGGTATATGAATGTATTTGCCAAAGGCGCTACCTCAAATACAGTAAATAATGTTGTACAGTTGGCCTTGTATACGAGGTTTTAGCGATTCTTCCGCTCTGCCGGTGTAGGCTTAGGCTTCCATGAATGATCATAGGCACGAAATACACCGGCGTTTTCAAATGCATCAGCAGTAATTTTACCATCCATGTAATCGGCCAGTAACCTGAAAGCCTGTTTGTTTTCTTTTTGTAAGACAAGCAAAGCCGCATTGGTACCGGCTTTTACCGCAATAGGCACTCCTCCTCCCAGTTCGGCCCATTGTCCGCCAATCAACAGGTTATCGACAGGTGTACGATATTGAGCCACTTTATTTTTCATATTTTCTTTACCCGGTTTAGCCCCCATCATAGAGCCTTGCTTGTTACCGGTATATCGCCAATGAGTTACAGGTGTAGCCACATCATAAAAAAGAATATGTGAACGCAATTCAGGAGCGACAATTTTACTGAGACGGTCTATCAGAACCTCTGCAATCTCGTTCTTAAGACGCCTGTACGCTTCATTTCTCACATAGTTACCCTGCTCATCTTTTGTAGTGCACCACCCATCTTTAAAAGACATATAGGCAGGCATAAATACGGTCAGCGTACCGCAGCCTTCAGGCGCCAGGGACTGATCTCTTAGTGAAGGGGTAAGCACTACCATTTCACTTTTTAACGGGTCGCCTCCCGAATGCTCTTCAATAGTTGCCCTATCACTGCTGATATGAATCAGTTCTTCGTTAAACCCCAGTTGTGCGGGAGAGCAGTCCAACGCTATAGAAATGGTTAATGAGCTGCTGTAGATATCCGCTTCCTCTAATTGTTTTCTTGATTTTTTTGAAAGAACAGATGGAGGCAGCATTTTATTGTACAATGTCTCTACGTCACAGGCAGCAATGACATGCTTGGCTTTGAGCTGGTGTTCTTCATTCCTGTATTTAAATATCACTCCTTTTGCCCTGTTGTCTTCTACTAATATTTGTTCTACCTGGCAGTTGGTACAAACATCGTTTTGATAATAATGAACCAGGTAAGAGAGCCACTCGGGTATCACCTGGCCTCCTCCCCTGGGTGGGGATTGAAAGTCTCCAAAGTAAGCCCATCCTATCGGAACCATACAACCAATTACATCACCATCAGCAGCAAATATGTCGTGAAGCTTTTTTTCTTTAAAATAGCGGTTCAATCCTTTTGTTATACCCTCCTCGCCTGAATACCCAAGGTGTGGAATAAATGCGGAGCCGAACCTAATCAGCGGCAACTTATTTTTGATCCTTTCCCAAACGCCCATACTTTCTTCTGTACGGAATACGGTACTGTATTCATTGAATGCCGCTCCTATCTTTTTTGCGGCTTTAAAAAAACGATCAATACCTTTTTTTTCGTGGGGAAACTCCCTGATCCAGCTCGCTTTTAGCTCCTCGGGATTATCGGTTAGCAGGTAATCATGATTATTTCCTATATAACGCCTGATCCTTTTCTGCGGAATAGCAACAGGGTGATCCTTACCCAGTATCTTGAATATTTTTCCAGCCACACCATCCGGCCCGCATTGATTCAACCAATGAATTGCAGTATCAAAACGAAAATCTTTCCTGCGAAAACCGGCCAGGTAACCACCTACATGCGGTTCCTTTTCCAGAATACAAACTGAGAGCCCGGCTTTACTTAATAATGCCCCGGCTGTTAGTCCGCCAACACCTGATCCTATAATGATTACGTCATACCCGGGCTTCAATGGTTTACGCATGGGATTTGTATATAGTAACAATTCTGCGTAAAATAAGGCATTCTAAGGGAAGAAAGAAAAATATAACGGGGTTGATTTCCCGGGTATTTATATTCTGAACAGGAAAGAGATAGAAAACGATAAGTGTTATTTAAAATTGATCGCTATATACCGGAGGTTTAAAATTGTTTGACCGGACTTTGAGTTTCTGTTAAACCTTAAACTTAAAATCTTAAACCTTGAACTTTAAACTTTTAATTTTCTCTATCCCCTAGCCCCAAAAAGCAAGCTGCCTATACGCACCATCGTACTCCCTTCTTCTATCGCCATTTTGTAATCGCCGCTCATACCCATCGATAATATTTCAGGTTTAAGGTTTGAGATTTCAGGTTCACCCAATTGTTCAAAGAGTTTTTTTAATTGCCGGAATTCGTCGCGTACCAGTGTCTCATCATCGCTAAAGCTCGCCATGCCCATCAAACCCTTTACCTGTATATTTTTAAGTGCAGGCACCTGCATCAATACATCATGCAGCTCTCCTTCATCCAGGCCAAATTTTGTTTCTTCCTGTGCCACATGCACCTGCAACAAACAATCAATAACCCGATTGTTTTTAAGCGCCTGTTTATTGATCTCCTTTAATAAATTAAAACTGTCCACACCGTGTATCAGATGTACAAAAGGAGCAATATATTTCACCTTATTACTTTGCAGGTGGCCAATAAAATGCCAGCGGATATCACCGGGCAATTGAGATTGCTTATCTACCAGTTCCTGCACATAGTTTTCTCCAAAATCGCGCTGACCTAAATCGTACAGAGCTTTGATATCGGATACCGGTTTGATCTTCGATACAGCCACCAGGGTGATCCCGGAACTACTTAACTGCTTTACTAATTCTTGATATGCGGATACATTAACAGACATGCTGCAAATGTAAGACCTGAACCAATGTATTAAATCTCACGTAGTTGAGAATAAGATTCCAATGTTTGGACATCATTAAAAATAGAATCTTAAATAGCTAAAAACCAATCAATTAAAGAAATTTTTTAAAATTTCACCTTCCTAAAAGCCGCTCCATATTGGTTTGCGAACCGGTTGGGGGCGATCTATCTTTGTGTTATAAATACATAATCAGACAACCAATAACGGTTAAAGATTATCAGGAATTAAAAAAAGAGACAAATGAAAACAGTTTTTTTAAAAGCAGAAAAAATAGCGATCCGGTTAGGGATACTATTTGCAAACACTTTAACTACGAGTTCGGTATCGAACCAATAAAAGTGTCAATGGCCTATCCTCAAAAGATAAGACCATTTTAAACATTCATACCATTTTTAAAATATAAATAAAACTGAACAATATGAACATCCTATCTAAAACAAAAACATTTATAGTAGCATTCATTTCTATTTTAGCGATAGCCTCAACACCTGCATTTGCCGGCAATGTTGATGATGATAAAAAATCTGAAATAGCTTATATCGGCAATCTTAATGAGTCTCCGGTTTACCGCTTATCGTTGAATAATGAGAATAAGGAAACCTTTTTCGTATCAGTTGCTGATGCTGACGGAAACATATTGTACAACGAAAAAGTAAGCGGAACCAAGATTGTTCGCAACTACCAGTTTGACAATGTAGTGGGCAACGATTACGAACTGACATTTACCATTTCAAATGCAAAAGGTAAAACTTTAAGCTCTTATAATGTAAACAGAAGCCAAAAAGCAACTGATGAAATAGCGGTTAACAAAATCAAATAAGCAATCAATTATAGATATAGATGTACCCCCTGTCAAAACAGGGGGTATTTTTTGTACCAGAACTAATCTATCCAGAATATCCAAAACAAATTGGTATACGTATACAAAATACATGGTCCGCTGCGGCAATTCCGGGTTCGACATTCCTTTTAGTATTTTACGCTTTGTAAAAAATATGTTGACCACCCTCAAACTATTTAGCCCGGTTGTGTAATAATTAATGACCGGATTCAAAGAATTTGATACTGAATTCAGTTATTGCCTTTCCAATACAATCTCTTTATTACATCTTGCAGGCAAACAAACGATTATGAAAAAAGCAGTTTCAGCCATCCTAACTTTATTGATATCTTATCTTGTATCGGGTCAGGAGTTCAGCCAGGATCATTCGAGACAAATAGAAAAAGAAGATGCAAGCAATATCTATCAATCCGAAGCAATTTCTTCTCTCGACATTTTAGAAGCCCTGGATTTTTTAAATGTCCATATTTTTAAATTTAAAAACGGCTACCTCAATAAACCCTATAAGCTTTTTGTAATGATTGACAAGTATACAAATGGAAAGATCGAAAGAAGTGATACACTCTTTGAGGGATCCAATACCTATCATTTTTTTAAAAGAGGCGGAGAGCATCCATTCTTTGACTATATAGATCAAATGAAATTTTTTACCAGTTCTAATGATCAAAGTTTCATTATCCGGTTAAATACTTACGCTTCTTCTGTGAGGCAGTCATTCCCCTATAATAAAACACGTAAAAACCAGTTTTACCATTGGCGCAGGTATATAGATAACAGCTGGCAAATAGATAAGAAAACACCATTATTTATTTTTGCATCATCATGGAAAGATGAAAAGTATGGGATTGAACGATTTTGCGGCGCTAACATTCTGAAGGAAAACGATCGTGCAACCCAGGAGCTGCTTAGCTATTCGCCCCAATACTTTCTTGTAAGCTATATCCTTCATAAATAATAAACTTGTATGAAGCCATTTCTGATATTGGTTTATCTAACGGCAACCTGCATGATTAGTTCAGGACAACGGGTGACGTCTGTAACAGTTGAAAGCATTTACATGAAGCAGTCTATTGAAGTAAAAAAGAAAATAAACGGTACAACCTGCGATACATGTACAGTGCCTTTTGCATTCAACGGCGATCCCGACTTTAGCTATGTTTTAGCGGGCGTGGGCTATACTCCCAGCCGCCTGTATGCTAGTTCAGACTCAATAAAGAAATATATAAAGGGCGAAATTTCGCACGTTCATTTTACCCCACACGCCCGTTTTAGTGTATTTCTGCTACCTAATTTTTCAAGTGAAAATGGAAAACGACATCACATTTATAGAAACTTCTATGGTCTTGACTACCAGTTTTACGAATACCAGGTGGCTAAGAATAATACCATCATAAAAAACTGGACCCATTTATCAAATATCAAAAACAATAGCCCTTACGATATTATACTAAAAAACAGAAGCAATGATACGGTTGAAAAGGCGACGGCCTGGCCGAGTGCCCTGTTAACAGGCAATTATAATTTGAAGGTAAATGATTCCTTAAAAATATTCATACGCAATATCAAAACAAAAAAAATAGAAAGAGGTATTTATGTGCAAAGAGTGCGGGAGGTCCCCGATAAATTTACCTTTTTGCAACTACCCAAACTGGATGAAAAGAATAACAGTAGTCTTCAGGATTTTTTAAATGCTGATATTAAAAGCGAGGAAACGCTTGACGGCGAACGTAGTGTAAGCTTTAGTAAGGATGCCGATAAAACCGGGATACTATATTTCCAAACGGAGAAGGACGACATCTTAGAATACTCGTACAACGACACCTTACATTGGCAATCGGCCAGGGCCGGGAATTTTGTCAGTAACGGTTCGGGCATTAGTATCGTTGTTGACAAAGATGTGCTCCCCGGTCAAACCCGGGATCTATACTTACGTTACCAACATCAACCCGAAACCATACATAAAATCGTTATTCACGCCCGATCC
>JBCNOR010000199.1:0-8386 GCA_039593785.1 Niabella sp.
CATCTGTTGTTCTCTTAAATTTTGACAGCTATCTTTGGCTGAACTTCAATAGCTATATTATGAGAATTGTTTTCCTAATCATATTTGCCTTTGTTTTTTCTGTAGCAACAGGCCAGAAGGTGGACAAAAAACTGGATGTTTTGATCAGAAAAGAAATAACGGGTTTTAAAGGCGATATCGGCGTTTACGTCCATCATCTGAAAAAAAACAGGATAGTTGCTATTAATGCTGATACGGTGTTCCCAACAGCCAGCATTGTGAAAGTACCCATATTGACAGGTGTTTTTAATAAAATAGCAAGCGGTGAGCTGAAACTATCCCAGGAGTTTATTTATGATACTGCCCGTCTTTATGGCGGTTCGGGACTGATGCAGTTTTATAAAGATAGCGCCAGGACAGACTTGTCTACCATGATCTCACTGATGCTTACTTATAGCGATAACATTACTTCGATCTGGTTGCAGCAGTTAAGTGGGGGAGGTGCTGCCATTAATAAGATTATGGATGACCTGGGGTTGAAAAATACAAAAGTGAATTCCCGCACCGAGGGACGCCTGGAGATATGGAAAAAGTATGGCTGGGGGCAAACTACTCCCCGGGAAATGTCTAGGTTATTTCAATTAATCAGGGAGGGGAAAGTGATTGATGCGCGTTATTCCGATAAAATGTACCGGTATCTTAAAAACCAGTTTTATAACGGAAGATCCCTGGCCCAATTTCCTCCCACAGTCAATACGATCTCCAAAACCGGGTCGGTTAATGAAGCCCGTGGCGAAGTAGTACTGGTTAACGCGCCTGGCGGCGATATCGTTTTTTGTGTGCTTACCAAAAATAATAAGGATCAAAGCTGGACAAATTCCAACGAGGCGGAAGTGCTTACGAGAAAAATAGCCGCTTTGATATGGAACCATTATGAGCCTAAGCATGCGTTTAAAGCGTATCCGGCAATCGATTGAGGGGGCCATTTATGGATTAAGATAGTTAAGGGTTTGCAGCAATTTTAGTCTGATAGGTTATCTGAGAATGAAACTTAATGCCTCTTAATTCCTTAATGTTTTTAAAAAGATTTTAATATATCAATTGATTGTATTTATGAAGTGCATAAGACCCCTGTTGTTGGTTTTGTATGGTATGATGGTTTTAACAGGTAATGGACAGGTAAGAACTGTACAAGTGCTTTCGGAGGATTGGAAATTCTCGCGTGTGAAGATGGAGAACCCTCATAGTATTTCATTTAACGATCAGGGTTGGCAAACCGTTTCGGTGCCGCATGATTGGGCCATATATGGTCCTTTTGACAAGGAAATTGATAAGCAGGTAGTAGCCATAGAGCAGAACGGCGAAAAAATACCTAATGAAAAAACAGGCCGCACCGGCTCCCTGCCTTATATAGGTGAAGGCTGGTACAGGAAGGAATTTCAGTTGCCCGATTTTAATGCCGGTAAAAAGGTGATCCTGCTATTTGAGGGTGCTATGAGCCAGCCTCAGGTGTATGTTAATGGAACAAAAGTGGGTGAATGGAATTACGGCTATAGCTATTTTTATTTTGATATAACCAACCAGGTAAGGGCCGGTTCCAAAAATTTACTTTCTGTTCACCTGACTAACAAGGGGGAGTCTTCGCGCTGGTATCCCGGGGCAGGCTTATATAGAAAGGTTTCCGTTATTGTGAAAAACAAGGAAAGCATTGATCAATGGGGAACCTATATTACCACTCCATTGGTGACCGCTAATGAAGCAAAGGTGAAAATTAAAACGCGTGTTTCAGCTGCCAATAGTTTTCTGGTTACAGATATCATGGATGATAGTGGTAAACTGGTGTGTAAGGATACTGCCCGGAAGATATTTGGAAATACGTTTGAACAGGATATTGCCGTTTTGCAGCCACGTTTATGGAGCCCGGAAACGCCGAGTCTTTATAAGGCAGTATCCCGCTTATATATAGGCAGGGAATTGAAAGATGAAGTAGTTACCAGCTTTGGTATCAGAACAATTAGTTACAGTGCTGGCAAGGGATTTCAATTAAATGGAACGACCAGGAAATTTAAAGGTGTTTGCCTGCATCATGACCTGGGGCCTTTGGGTACAGCAGTAAATAAGGCGGCACTCCGGCGTCAATTACAAATATTGAAAGATATGGGATGTGATGCGATACGTAGTTCGCATAATATGCCTTCGCTCGAACAGCTGGAACTTTGCGATGAAATGGGCTTCATGTTCCTGGCAGAAAGTTTTGATGAATGGGCGCGGCCTAAAGTGAAAAACGGCTATAATCTTTATTTTGAAAGGGACATGGAAAAGGATGTGGTAAATCTGGTACATGCAACACGTAATCACCCAAGTATAGTAATGTGGAGCGCCGGTAATGAGGTGCCTGATCAATGGGGGTTTGAGGGTGCAAAAAGAGCCAAGCGCATACAGGATATTTTTCACAGGGAAGATCCTACACGACCTGTAACGGTGGGTATGGACCAGGTGCAGAATGCTATGAAATACGGATTTGGCGCAGTGTTGGATATCCCGGGTTTAAATTACCGGCTTAAATTATATGAAGAGGCTTATAAAACCTTTCCCCAGGATTTCTTATTGGGTTCGGAAACCGCATCTACGGTGAGTTCGCGCGGTGTGTATAAGTTCCCGGTTATAAAGGCTGCCCAGCAGCAGTATGATGACCGTCAATCTTCTTCCTACGACCTGGAATATTGTAGCTGGTCAAACCTGCCGGATGATGACTTTGTGATGCAGGATGACAAACCCTGGGTGATAGGAGAATTTGTATGGACAGGTTTTGACTATTTAGGTGAGCCAACACCTTATGATGATAAATGGCCTTCGCGTAGCTCTTATTTTGGTATCAATGACCTGGCGGGCCTGCCTAAGGATCGGTATTACCTGTACCGAAGCAGGTGGAATACTCAATCGCCTACCTTACATATATTGCCGCACTGGAACTGGTCTGCGAAAGCCCGATCGGAAAAAGGCAGGGAAGGAGAAGTGACACCTGTGTTTGTATATACCAGCTACGATAGCGCTGAGCTGTTTGTAAATGGTAAAAGTATGGGTATTCAGAAAAAGCACAAAGCAACACCGCAGAACCGCTACCGGCTAATGTGGAACGAAGTTAAATATGAGCCGGGTTCCATTAAAGTAATCGCATTCGGAAAAGATGGCAAGCCGGCTGCGGAGCAGGTAATGACCACTGCCGGGAAGCCACATCATTTAAAACTGGAAGCCGATAGAAATACTATTGTCGCTGATGGACAGGATATCAGTTTTGTAACAGTTTCGATTGTTGATAAAGAGGGGAATCTTTGTCCTGTTTCTGATCAGCCGCTTCAGTTTACTGTGAAGGGTAGCGGATCCTTTAAAGCTGTATGTAATGGCGATGCAACTTCGTTAGAGCCTTTTCACGTACCAGGCATGAAGACTTTCGGCGGCAAATTAGTGGTATTGATACAGGCGTCGAAGCAGGAAGGAACCGTTGAGTTGAACGTTAGTGGTAAAGGCCTGAAGAATGGTCGTCTTTCATTAAAAACAGTTAGCTTATAAAGAAGGAGGCCTTTCAGAACGGTTTGGGGACTATATTTGTTCTGTAGGAACTTTATATTATTTCAATTAACCCCGTTTGTTATGTTCAGGAAAATAACCCCATTGATTTTAGTTGCCCTATGCTGGTCCGCAGTTGGGCATTCCCAAAATTTTAATAAAACAATGGCACAACAGAAAGCAACTATTAAAGCTGCTTACAAAAAGAAGAAATTAACAAACAAGGAGTATAACAAGTTGATGGATGAGCAACAGGTTATTTATAACACTATAGAAAAGTATAAAGATGACGGCTATTTATCTTCTGATGAGAAGAATAAGATAGCTTCTAAACAGCAACGCGCAGCCAACCGCATCAGGAAATACCAGACCAACAACGAACGATATTAGTCAGAAGCCCATAAGGCGCTGGTTTTGGGTAGTATCAGCGTGAATGTGGTTCCTGTGCCATTTTCGCCGGGAATGCAGGTAAGAGAAGCAGCTATCCCATCTTTTTTTTGGAGGGTTTGAATGCGCTTTTGCAAAATGTATAAAGCATGACCTTCTTTAAAAATATTGCCGGTAATACCAGGTCCGTTGTTGCTGATCTGTATTTGCAGGCATTCTTTATCCCCTGAAAGCTTATTGGTTATATCAACTGTAATTTTTCCTTTGGCGCCCATATTTTTAACACCGTGTTCAATTGCATTTTCAATAATGGGTTGCAGCATCATTGCCGGGACGGATGTGTTTTCAAGATCGATGGCAGGGGAGACGTTAAGCTCAAATGCAAAAGGAGGGGAAAAGCGTATTTGTTGGATAGCAATATATTTCCTGATAAATTCAAATTCCTTGCTTAAGCTGGTTTCCATTTTGTCGGAATTATTAAGAATATCACGCATCAGGCTGCTAAAGCGATCCAGGTATTTCAACGATTCTATCTTTTCATTTTTTAAGATATGAGATTGCAAAGGTGTGAGTGCATTAAAAATGAAATGCGGGTTTAGCTGCGTAAAAAAAGCCTGGGACTGCAATTGAAGTGTTGCGTATTTTTCTTTTAATCTTTTTTCCTTGCCCCTGATGACATAGCGGGTTATTGATCTTATAGTTAGCCAAAGCACGATCAATATACTGGTTGCAAACAATAGCCTCGCCCATAAGGTTTGATACCAAAGGGGACTGATCTTGATAGTATAAGCCAATGTTTTGGAAATAGAGTTGTTTTTACCGGATATATACACTGTTATTGCATAGGTACCCGGTTCTGGTGTATTAACTACAAAAGCATTGTTGACCACCTGACTTCGTTCGGTAACCAAAATATCATCTTTTTTTACCAGATAGGAGATTGAATAATTATTTGACGAGAAGTCAAGTAATTCAAGCAACATTTTTATTTGTTTTGCTTTCGTGTATTTCGTCTCATATACCTGTTGCGTGTACCTGGCATTCCGGTTGTTTAACTTTTCCGGATAGAGGTAGGCTGTGACCAGTTCTTGAGCTTTGTTGAAAATGAGTCGTTCGTCTAAAACATAAATGCCCTTGTTTGTTGCCAGCCATACCGAATCATTTTCTACATCAAAATGACGAATAATAATATCATCGCCTAAAGACTGACTATTGAATATTCCTTCAATTTTACAGGTAGCAGTATCGATATAGGCCAATCCATTTTGGGTTAATAATTTATAATATTCATCACCAAAATATTCAATTTGGATGCACTGGTTACCGGGAAGGCCTTTAGCTTCATCTATAAAAAAATATCTTTCCCCGCGCTTTATGTACAGCCCTTTATCTGTACATGCCAGGACATCTCTTTTATATCCTCTTACCTTGGTGACCCGGTCTTTAATTTTAGTCGGTGAGTTATTTAAATATAACCCGGCGGAACTACCTTTTGCGTAAACCGAATCAGGAAGTATAAATATGGTATTAAATTTTTCCAGGCTTGATGTAAATGTAGCAGGGTCAAGTTCCGGAGAGAACTTTCTCAGACCTCCTGCTATGGTTGCATATATCTCATTGTTGTTTACATAAAAATCTTTGTAGGAAAATTTTATTTCCAGATGTTTTGAATTGTCATAGGTGGTATAGTTTTGAGATTTGCCAAATATGATTGCTTTATTTTGATAGTTGCGAAAGAAAGTTACCGGATTAAAATGGACTGTCGTGTCTCCCGTCCATCTTTTATAGAGCTTTCCATTTTTTATCTGATCAACCACTAATCGTTTGTAACCTATTTCGAGTACCTGATTTTTATTTTTAATATACCATACGTCATCGGAATAGCTATTGTATAATTTTGACAGTTTCTGAATCTTTTTTCCTTCTTCCAGAAAGACGAAAACACCATCATGCATGGTAGATACCCATATGTTTCCCTTACGATCTTTTAAAATATCTCCTACTTCTACATCGCGTAATATTTTTTTCGGAATATTTGTATTTGAATTTTTGTCATAGTTAGTGTATTTCATCAAACCTCCGGATTGTAGAAAACCTACATATAAATTGCCACCTTCTTCCAGGTAGGAGGATACGGTTTTGGGTTCTGCATTATTTTGTCCTGGGGTATAAAAAACTTTTAATTTTTTATCCTTCACTTCATAGATTTCACTGTTTGTGAATATTTTATTATTTAGTGCTTTCCCCCATGGTTTAGTGAATAACAAGCCAAGGGATGAGATGTCTCCGTTTAATACATATTTCAGGTAATTGATTCTGTCCTTTAGAGGTATAGGTTTATGGTTTTTCTTTATATCGAGTATAAGAAAACTGGCTTGAAACGATTTTGCAAGATAAAGTTGATCATTAACTATATTCATAATTTTAAAGGGCGTTTCTTCGCTGGCAATGTGACTGGGGAGGGCTATTTCATTAACCGATAGCGTAATCATATCTATAGCATACAGTCTTCCCGCATAAGAGCTGCCATATACTGTATTCCCATATCTACAAATATTTACGATCTCTTGTTCATTTCCCGGTATTTTAATTGTTTCATAGGTTCTACCGTTGAAAACCAAAATACCTTTGTCGCTAACCAGCCAAATGAAACCAAAAGGATCTTCTAACAGCCTGTATATGGTGTTAGTGGGTAATACAGACGCGTCATATTGATAAAAATTCGGCTCTACTGACCATTGCGCATGGATTTTTGACCAGGTGCCAATAGAAAAGCATCCCGTAAGAATGAATAATATTAGATAATATAGTTTCCTGATTTTACCCATTATATCATTTCGAGTCTTTCTTTTAATAGGTCAAAATAGGTGCAGGGGATTGATTGGCCATTTATAAAGAGAACTTCACTGCCTTTACTGCTTCTGTCAATAGACTTGATGTGGGCCAGATTCGCAATAAAAGATTTGTGGATGCGGAGAAATGTTCTCACCGGTGCCAGGTCGTCCTCCAATTGTTTTAATAATTTTGAAGTTACAATTTCATTACCGTTGATCAGTACCAGGCGTACATAGTTGCCCAGGGCCTGTATATATAACAAATCTTCAGAGTTTACAATTTCTGCCCCTGTTCTTGTACTGATATAAAGCCGCTTGCTGTTCCTTCTCTCAACGGTTATAGCATTTTTCAGGTCTTCAATCTCGGATCGGATCCACCCGGTACTTTTGAGGGCAACTTTTTCCACTGCTTTTTGCAAACGTGGACCGGATACCGGTTTTAATAAATAGTCGGTAGCTGCATAATCAAAAGCCTTTAAAGAATGTTGCTCCGACGCTGTTACAAAAATAACAGCCGTTGGCCGGTTTTCGAGTGCATCTAAAAGATTAAAACCCGTTTCTTTGCCCAGGCTTATATCCAAAAAAAGTATATCAGGCGTAGAAGTTCCCAGTATCTCGATGGCTGTTTTATAGGATTCTGCCATGTGTGTAACACGCACATCGGGACAATATATAGCCAGTAATTCTTTCAGGCTTTCCCTTGCTGTAATTTCATCATCAATAATTATGGCGTCCATAAATTCTTGGTTTTAGATAATAACAATGTAAATATTGTTCCCACGTCGTTCTTTCCCGGTTGATGCGTCAGGGACGCTATTGTTCCTGCTTGTTTTTGTAAGGTTTGTATTCTTTTTTGCAAAATGTATAATGCATGTCCTTCTTTTAGAAAATCGTGTTTGATACCAACACCGTTATCGCCTATTTCTATTTGTAAACATTCTTGTCCTTTGTTAATTGTTGTTTGAATGTTAACTGTAATGATGCCCTCTGCTCCTTTATTTTTGATACCATGCTCAATTGCGTTTTCAATAATGGGCTGTAGCAACATGGCTGGAATATATGTATTATCCTGGTTAATATCCGGATCGATATTAAGTTTGAAAACAAATGAAGGCTTAAAACGTATTTGTTGAATCTTGATGTATTGGTTGATAAACTCGAGCTCTTTCCTTAAGCTGGTTTCCGTTTTATCGGAGTTTTTTAGGATATCCCTCATCAGGCTGCTGAAGCGATCGAGATACTCCAAAGATTCTATTTTTTCATTTTTCAGAATATGAGATTGTAAAGGGGTTAGTGCATTAAAAATAAAATGCGGATTTAATTGAGTAAAAAATGCCTGCGACTGTAATTGAAGCGTTGCGTATTGTTCTTTTATCCTTTTTTCCTTTCCCCTCACAATATAACGTATGATTGATCTAATTATAAGCCACAAGACGATTGCCAGAACTGTCCCAAAAGTGAATTTAAACCATAGCGTTTGATACCAGAGAGGAGTTATCTTCAATAAATAACTCAGTGTTTGATAAACATGATTTTTGTCGCTGCCTATAGATAATTTTATTTTATAATTGCCCGGGCTGGTGGTGTTGACATAAAAAGAGCGATCAGCGACCGGGGTA
>JBCNOR010000002.1:0-26380 GCA_039593785.1 Niabella sp.
CACCGTCTGGTGAAGCCCTGGCCCGGCGCGGGCAATTGGTTTTTGAAAAAATTGAAAACAGTCCCAAGATTATTGTAGCCGCGGTAAACGGATATGCGTTAGGCGGCGGTTGCGAGCTGGCAATGGCCTGCCATTTCAGGGTGGCAAGTGATCATGCAAAATTTGGGCAGCCCGAAGTAAATCTTGGCCTTCTGCCCGGCTATGGAGGTACGCAACGTTTAACCCAATTGATTGGTAAAGGAAGGGCTATTGAACTGTTAGCTACCGGCAATATGATTGATGCATTAACCGCCTTTAATTACGGGCTGGTGAATCATGTGGTTGACCGAGGTGAATTGATCTCCAAAGCCAGGTCCATACTGGCCGTTGTTAATGTAAAAGCGCCTTTGGCGGTAGCCGCTTCCATTAAAGCTGCACAACAGGCATACGATGCGGATAAAGCGGGCTACCTAACCGAAGCCAGGTTGTTTGGTGAACTGCTGCAGACCGCCGATTGTAAGGAGGGTGTTAACGCATTCCTGGAAAAGAGGCCGGCAGTATTTAATGGATCATAAAATGAGACGCAGGAGCAAAAACGCTCTATTTTAAAAAACTGGAATAGGATTTGCATTGTATGGTAAAACGCAACAGCAAAATGATGCCTATTCGCGACAATGGATGCTATTGCTTCACCTTTGAAACTATCGATACCGTAGATATTTTCACAAAAACTATGTACAAGCAAATCATAGTACATAGCCTGAATCATTTTATTGATAGCAAAGGTTTGATAGTATATGGATGGTGTCTGATGTCAAACAAATTATATTTTATCGGCCAGTCTTTGGAAAACATTTCTTTAAAAGAACTGAGAGATGATTTTGTTGTGTTTACATCCCGGAAGATCGTGGAAGCTATTCAAAGTGACCCTAGTGAACGCAACACCTGGTTGTTAAGCCATTTTCAACAAGTAGGAATGGGTGAAGGTGCTGCCACTCATCAATCCTGCTGGGGCGATATTAATACAACTGCCCAGATAGATATGAAGCAGCCACAAAGCATGGCAGAACAACTGGAGTTTATACATAGTTTACCGGTAAAAGAAAGGGTAGTTCAATATTCTTCTGATTATATCTATAGCTCTTCCCGCGACTATATCGGTATGCCCGGACTGGTAAAGATTACCAGGCCTGCAAGCGTGGAAAGCGAGTTGTATGAAATAGAAAGCCGTAAAAATGGTTTCCGTACTAACTACAACCAGCAGTAGATCCTTTTTACCTTGTTAAAATTATGGTTAGCCAGGGCATCTGCTACAAGGCATGTAATATATTTGTAGTCACGTACCATGCCGCGTAAAAAGACATACACCTACAATAATATCAAGCTAATTGTTTCAGCAGTTTTTGTAGTGGCTTTAGTTATTGGCCTGCTTCAATGGGTCAATTCCCGAAAAGTAAAGTTTGTGCACTATGAGGCATTTGGCATCGATATGCCCGTGGCATTTTCCATTCACGGTATAGACGTTTCGCGTTACCAGAAAAAAATTGCCTGGCAGGGTGTAAAGGAGATGAATGTTGCGAATATTCAGCTCAATTTTGCTTTTATAAAAGCTACCGAAGGAGTAACGCTTACGGATAAGCAATTCAAATACAACTGGCGTCAATCTAAAAAACATGAAGTTCCCAGGGGTGCATATCATTTTTTTGTGCCAAGCCAGGACCCTGTTCAACAGGCAAAATACTTTATATCGCGTGTGAAACTTGAAAAAGGGGACCTACCGCCTGTATTAGATGCGGAAGTAGCGGGTATATTACCTGTAAATGTATTTCGCGCGCGCATACAGGCATGGCTGGATATAGTAGAAGCACATTACAAGGTAAAGCCGGTTATATATACCAACGCCGCATTTTATGAAAAGTATATGGGACCGGGGTTTAACGAGTACCCGTTATGGGTAGCGCATTATTATGAACGTAAAAGTCCTCGTATCAGCCGTCCCTGGACCTTCTGGCAGCATAATGATAAAGGGAATGTGAATGGTATTGATGCCAAAGTAGACTTCAATGTATTTAATGGCGATATACTGGCCTTCAATGCGTTACTGATTCAATAAGCTATCTTCTGCCGGGGTAAACCGACAGGCCCACCGATAGCAGGAAATTGCGTGACTGTACATTATAAGTCCTGGTTTCAGCAGGAACACCATATTCGCTATTATCACTTTTTGAAGTGGTGAAGGGGTCGGTTGAAAAATTAAATCCAAAATCGAGCTTTAACCAGTCATTGTTTTTAAACCCGGTTTGTAGCAGAACAGATGGTTCAAAAACGCCAAAGCTATGTTTGCGGGCGTCCATGTATCCCAAAGTAATCTCCTCCGGTTCGGTATAGCTGGTTTTTATATTATTGAGCCGGAGCAGCGAAAACCGTGGCGCTACCGACATGCGGATATAGTCATTGAAGAAGAAATTGAAAGAAGGGTGGAAAAAGTACTTTAATGTATTGGCCTCATATCGCCTGAACCGGGTGGCATCAAGGGGCGTTACTGCATCTGTGGAAGACATTTTACCGAAACCCACTCCCACAACACCATTAAAATATACTTTTTCACTTCTCCCCATTGGGGTAAAAAAGCCGGCCCCAAAGTCGAACGTGTGACGATTATATCTTACATCTGTTTTGCGGTCAATGTTTGAAAGATCATCATCGTTATAATGGTCTTTTTCGTCCCGGTAATTGCCGCTGGCAGTTAACATGAAGTGATTGGTTACCGCCACCGCAACCTGCCCGTCAAATCCGGCAGAATGTCCCAGCGATTCATCGTTATCTTCATTGTCAATGCTTGAAAATATTTTGGCAGGATTACCCGCCCCTGCTGCAGAGATCTTAAAATCTCCCTGTTGTCTTAAAAAAGCAGCATTGTGTACCGAAGGCGAGTTGATATAGCGGGGGTTTGAACAAGCTGCTAAAAGCAGCACGCTTAATACCAATGCTACATGAGGGCTATTAATTTTCATATAAAAGTTTATATTATTCAATAAGAAAATGGTCACGCAGCCTTTATTCGTAACAGGCCAGGCGGTACCGGTTCAGTATATCTCCAGTTTATTATTCTTCCCATTCTCCTGCACCCATCCTGATAACCTCATAAGCATCGTCAACACAGTTAATGATCGTGGAGGGTTCGCTGCCGCCAATGCCTCCGTCCACTACTATATCCACCAGGTTCTTATATTTTTCGTAAATAATTTCAGGATCAGTATAGTCCTCTACAAAATCGCCTGGAAGCGTGGTGCTTAAGATAGGATGGCCCAGTTCTTTAACCAGCTCGTGGGTAATTTTATTATCGGGTACCCGTAACCCTATGGTATCCTTTTTACTCTGTAGTATTTTAGGTACCTGTTTGCTGGCAGGTAAAATAAATGTATAAGGGCCGGGAAGATGCTCTTTTAAAACCCTGTAAGTGGTATTGGATATCTGCCTCGCAAAGTCGCTCAGGTGGCTCAGGTCGCAGCATACAAAAGACAACTGGGCTTTCTTGGGATCTATTTGTTTAATGCGACAGATCTGCTCAATGGCCTTGGTTTGATAAATATCGCAGCCCAAACCATAAATGGTATCAGTAGGACACACAATAATACCGCCGTTGCGCAGGGTTTCTGCTACCTGCTTAATCAGGCGTTCCTGTGGATCTTTAGGGTGGATACGGAGTAACATGTACCAAAGTTAACTAAAGTTGACAGGTCTTAAGTGGAAAAGTTGACTGGGGCCGATTTTGAAATAGACACCTTATTAACTTCTAAACCTATCAACTTGTCAACTATTTACGCCACCGTCCAGGTTTCCTTGCCTCTCAATAAAGCATTCAAGTCCGGAGCTTTACGTGCAATGGCATCCTCGAGCTGAAGTGCCATCATTTCTTCGTAACAAGGGCGATCTGTTTCATAAAATACACCAAATGGTCTTGGTAAATGCCCTTCAATGGCAGGATCGTCAAAAATGCGGGTTAATATCTGTGCTTTGTAAATATCCTGTTCGTCATGTATCCAAAGATCATCTGCGCTATATCCTTCGCCAATGGTTACCACCTGGGGTTTAAACCCATCCAGTCTTAAACCTTTATTGCCCTCTACTCCAAATACCAGGGGCTTGCCTTGTTCCAGGAACAAGGTTTCCGATGGTTTGGTACTTTTTTCAGTGAAAATTTCAAAAGCGCCGTCATTAAAGATATTGCAGTTCTGGTAAATCTCCAGGAACGAAGCTCCTTTATGCCCGTTAGCTCTTAAAAGCATGGCCTGCATGTGTTTAGGATCGCGATCCATCGTTCTGGCCACAAAAGTGGCATCAGCGCCTAATGCAAGGGCCGCAGGATTAAAGGGATGATCGATACTGCCAAAAGGAGTCGATTTGGTTATCTTATTTTCTTCTGAAGTAGGAGAGTACTGCCCCTTGGTTAAACCATAGATCTGGTTGTTGAAAACCAACAGGTTAACGTCAAAGTTACGTCTCAAAAGATGAATGGTATGGTTACCTCCGATACTCAGGCTATCCCCGTCACCGCTCACGATCCAAACGCTTAATTCAGGCCTTGCGGCTTTTAAACCACTGGCAATAGCCGTAGCCCGTCCGTGAATGGAGTGCATGCCATAAGTGTTCATATAATATGGGAAACGGCTGCTACAGCCAATACCCGATATAAACACGATATTTTCTTTTGGAATGCCCAGGCCCGGCATAATACGCTGAACCTGTGCTAATATGGAGTAATCGCCGCAACCGGGACACCACCTTACCTCCTGGTCTGTAGCGAAATCTTTTGCTGTTAATGTGGGCGCTAAAACTTCTGACATCTTATTTTAAAATCGAGCGCAAAGGTACGATTAAACAGGGGATTGTTAGCAGGCTTGACAATTGCATGACCGTTTTTGTGTAATTTGCCGGATGCTTCAAAAAAAAATATCACTGGTGATGCTGGCAGTCAGCTGTTTGCTGATGGTGGGATTTGTAAATACGCTGCCGGGTAAAGAACGCAATCTTAAGGTTTTACCAAAAGATATCAGTGATGAAAAACTCGATAGCCTGATGCTAACCTATAATAAAGGCCTGGGTGTAACCTGCGATTTTTGTCATGTACAGGAAATAAAAAATGGAGATACTACCCTGAACTTCGCTTCAGATGATAACCCGGTAAAAGAAGAAGGCCGGCGCATGATGCGGTTAACGATCGATATTAATAAAAACTATTTCAACTACGATACCAAAGTGCACCCTGCTTTTTTGACCCGTATCAGCTGTAATACCTGCCATAAGGGAAATGCGTACCCTGAGGGCAATTAAGCTTTGGAAGTATTGCGGTGATCGAACTATTCTTCCTTTTTTACAAAAACCATCCTTGCCTGGTCTGCCTTGTAGATCTTGTTATAAAAATCTACGAAACCTGCATAGTCTTTAGCCGGGAACCTGCCGGCGTTACGCTCATAACTGCGTATCAGTGAAATAGTACGGTCTTTAATTTTATAAGAGACATGGTAAGCGCCAAACTGATTGTTCAATTTTACCGGCGGCGGCATAGATTCTATCTGGTAACCTTCGGGAATGGTGATATCCACCGTGTCCTTATCAATAAAAGCATAAGTATATACAATATCGTGCGTTCTTTTTTCGGTTTCCGCAAGTTTGGACGTATAAGTGGAGACAATATTAGGACGCAGGAATAAACGCTTGCCCGTAATGCTGGCATAATCGTTTGCAACCAACTCCAATGTCTCATTCACGGTTGGTACAGCAGCTTCCCTGCTTTCTAAATAAGAGAAGGCCGGCACTTCGTAATTAGACAGCGTGAAAATACTTTGCAGTCTCTTCTTTTGTTCATCGGGAGAACTACTGTTGATCAGCGAATGAAGGTCGTCCTGTTGCAATCCCGTACTGGTTGTAACCACTTTTGCGGTGAGTTTACCGTTGGCATCAATAGCCGCTTTTACGTGGCGGATCTGCAAATTATTTTCTTTTCGGTAAGCTGGTGTACGTACAATAGCGCTGCCATTTTCACTTACCAGCAGCGCTTCCCGGTTCCCGGTAAAAGAACCCATATAGCCCGGCGCTACTGTTTGACTGGTGCATTCCAGCCAGGTGGTATCCTTACCGTTTGGTACACAAACAACCACATGGTTAAACTGGTTGGATGGGAAATCACTTAAAATATCCGTTTCATCTTCACCGGCTTTTATTAAAACATTGTTGGCTTTTATTCCCGCCTCTTTAAGCAATGCTACCATGTAGTTAGAGAGCGCTTTGCAATCGCCATATTTGTTATTGGCTACATAAGTAGCGTCAAGAGGCTGCCAGCCTCCTATTCCCAGCTGGATACTTATATAATGCGTATGATTCTGCATAAAGCGGTACAGGGTTGCTATCTTTTCCTGGTTGGTTTTTAAATGATCTGTAAGCTGATGTACTTTAGCTTTAATATCGGCGGGCAGTATATCGCGACCACTGTAAAGCGATAGCATGAACTTGCCAAAATTCTGCCAGTTGCTCATTTCACCACTATAACCGCCAAATTCAAAAAGGGAAGGCGCAATAATAACACGGGTCGAAATATTGTCCCACTCAGGGGCATAGGCCTCGGCTGGTTTTGCAGCTTCACTATTGAGTTGCCATTGATAGATCTTTCCAGACTTCTCATCTTTGGTGAGTGGATTACCTGAATAAAGAAGTTGCTTATAGCGTAGTGTATAATCTTTAGGTGTGATAACCGTTAGCGAGGATTTTTCCACCGATATTTCAGGGGCGGATACCGGTTGCCACTCCGGTAAATTGAAAATACCTTTCATTTCACCTTCAACTTCATACTCAACAGTGTAAGGATAGCTTTTATGATAAAAGTTGTGCACTTTGTAGCGTGCGTCATCAGCCAGGTTATTTCTGCTGGTGCCACTTTCATCGGCTATATCTTTTTTCTTTACATTTTTTATTTTATTACCCGATGCATCGTAAAGCGTACCTGATATACTGTTGATCTCCCTGAATTTGTCGTAGTGATCAACAAAATAGGCATAGCGTTCCGCGGCCTCATTCATAATAGTATAAACATAGTGCCTGTAATAATAAGCCTTACCAGGGCTTTTTATATCCACGCGTATATCGTCCAGCCTTTTTACCAGGCGGGCATTTGAGGTCAATGCTTCCGGTATTTCTTTAACTGCATATTGTGCCCGGCTGCTATAGGCCAGGGTGATCAAAGTAAGGAGCGCAACAATTTTTTTCATAAGCAGTAAAAACTATTTTATTTTTTTCAAAACAATTTGTTCGCTTTGCTTTTTCGTAACATAACCAAAAAATTCGCGAAGCGACTGGTAGTCTTCGGCAGGAAAATTAGCTTTTTTAATGTCAATCCTGCAGTTCAGCATTATTTTTTGATCGGTGGCCGATACCAGGTATTCAAACATGCCATCGTTTTCGTTTAACCTTACCCTGGCTGATTTGGGTATTTCATCAACCTTATATCCTTTAGGAATATCCATATTGAGCACATAGTTTTCTGAAATTTTAAAAGGCATTTCTACCGGGTATTTCCTGTCGGCCGCGCTAAAGGGATTTTTATTGGTGATTTCAGAAAACATCGGGTTCAGGTAGACTATTTCCTGGTCGTCGAAATCAAAGCTCATGTCATAACCTATTGACACGGGATAATCAAACTTATTTAATGAATCTACAAATGGCTTTTTAATGGCTACCGGGAAGGAATAACTCTTTTTGATGTCCTTTACCAGGTCGTCCATGCTTTGGGCTGCTAATTTATTTCTAAGGTTGGTAGATTCATAATAACCAGGAGTAGATTTAAAAAATCCCTTAAGCCCGTTTTTATCATCCTGGGTCAAAAAGATCATCGTTACCTTACGTTCAAGAACAGAGTCGGCATCGAAAGAGATATTAACCGGTTGTTGCTTCACCACAAAACCTGATCCATTGTAACAATCGGGCGACAATTTCCCAAAGCCCATTTTTGGCCGGGATGCGTCCAGGTAAACACGCTGCCCGTCTACAATTGCCTCGCATACCAGGTAATTATATTTGGTCATAAGGGGGTAAATAGGATGTGTCCATCCATGGCCCCGGGTGCTGATCATCACCGGGTTGGCCGTTGCGCCTGCATTACGTAACATCGCTATCAGCAGTAAATTAATCTCAGCCACGTTGCCGCTTTTTTTCCGGAAGATATCTTTCAGGGTTGTATTGTCGTTGAGAAACAGCCCGGCATTATAGGTAGCGGTAAAATTATCCCGGACAAAGTCATACAGCCGTCTTATCTTCTCGGTATTGGAGTTAGCGCCTTCTGTAATAGTTTTAATATCGTCATTCAACCAGAGGTTGGGCCGGGTAATTTCATTACCAAAGTCCTCTCTTTTCAGCATATTCTCAGCAGCTTTGGCCCAGCTTCCTATATATTCTGTAGGCGTTTGCCCGGGGAACTCTGTTTGCTTTAACTGGAAGTCGATTTTTGATAAGTGATTTTCAATGGTTGAGGTATAGGTCTCTTCCCTGAGCGCAGGAACATCCTGGGCAATCCAACGGTTGGTGTTTTCGTAGCCGGTCAATGTAAATTGCCTGGACGCTTGTGTGCCGTTTTGCTCGGAGATATTAAAAGACTGCATTTTGCTGCTGTTCTCACTTTTTAATGGAATATATCCCTGGGCCAGGAATACATAACTGAAAAACTGGGGAATCTTAACGGTATACTCCGAATAAACACGCGGCCAGCTGGTACCCTGGAACTCCCATGGCCTCAAATGGGTAAGAAAGTCTGATATAACGGTGTAAGTGTATTCCAGTATCGATCCTTCTTTTACATTGGGAAATGTAAACTTTCTTACAACAGTGTTTTTGTTGAGCTTTTCCTTGAAGATGCCATTGCTTTCCAGTTTGGTTTGTTTCACCTCGCCATTTTCAAGATTGTAGGTTATAGCTTTGCATTCATCCAGTTTTTCTTCAGCATCACCGGATGTGTACAGGGAAATAGACACGTCGGCAGCATCCATTCCTTTTTTATTAATAATTTTTACACGTCTCAGGTGTGTGTATTTGAGCGAGAAAAATCCTTTACTATTGCCTTCCAGTACAGAGCTGCCTACATCGGCAAGTATAACGGCATTGCTTGACGTATCAATTGCCGGCGATGTAATATTGAAATCTGCTGCGGATACTTTCCCGAATTTAATGGTGCTTTTGCCCTGGGCAGAAATTTGCTGTACAGCAAAGCAGCAAATGCTTAGCATTGCTACACGAATCATAGATATCATAAGTTATCAGTTAGTTATATTCTATTTTAATTAGCCTGGCAAAATTAAATAAAAGCCGGATGCTTCGGGCAATTATTTCAATCCTGTTTTTAGTCCCTGTAATAAGCTGTCTTTCAATATATCCGAGGGTGTGAGCCATCCACCTTCTCCATACTCGTTCCAGGCATATAGTATGCCCAGCTTTTCTTTGGTAGTTGTAGCGGGGTTATCCAGTATCCATTTTTTGATGGTTTTAACAGAGCTCTCAACGGAACTTTTACCAAAACCGGTGAAGTACTTTTCGGTGAGCGGGCTGGTGCTCCAGGGGCGTACATCCCAATTGAGTGTGGCAACAGGTATATAATATACCCCGGAATTGATAAACCTGGGCCAGATTAGATTTGACTCTGTATGGATCATACCAGAGACAGGTGTTGCTATTTCTGAAGAGAGGCCGGAACTATGGTAATTATAGCCGCTCAGGGCGTCGAAGCCGGCGGCTACAGCGCCTGATATGCCATTGGCCGAGGTGGAGGGGCAGCCGGCAATTACAACGCCCGGAATTCCCATGGCTTTTACTTCATCTTTGAAATTGTTGAAAACATTTTTCAGCGCTTCCGCTCCTCCAAAATTTGTCACCAGGTTGGAGGGGTCGAAGAAAATAATCAACGGTTTGCCATCTACCCTTAAGTAGGCCGGATCTTTAAATGCATTTTTCCAATGTTCTTTCAGTGCAGGCCAGTTTTGCGGGTTGATCCGGTATCCATCATGATTAGCCACCAGGAAACAAAACTTTAACCGATTTTTATTAGGAGCATTTCTGAAAAGCGTGATAGCATTATTGGCAGGCCGGTTTTCTGTAAGATCCTGTGTATTGAAGTACCAGCAAAAGCTAAAAAAATAAAGGCCGGCATCTGCAGCCAGTTCAATCTGGGCTTTCATCGCATCTGCTGTATTGGTAACCCAACCCCAGACAGGCTTTCGTTCGGGGAAGTTGTTGATTAATGACGGCGTTATATGGCTTGATCCTTCATACCAACCGCCAAAATAATAAGCGCCCAGCTTTACCAATGGCGTATCGGTTACCGGTGGCGTTGGAGGAGGTATATCATTTTTTTTGGAATTGCTGTTACAGGATGCCGCTAATAGCATCAATACAATAACTAAGCTACCAGAGAATGTTGTCATATCAGGAATTGGTATACTTTACGCGGCTAAAATCGTGCTACAAAATTGTTACGATAAGAAGTATGTGCTCCGCAAGATCTTTGTGTAAGCAGGACCGGTTTTTGTATGAATTAAGTGGACGATAAAAAGATGCCGGTTTAAAATAAACCGGCACCTGTCAATTATGTGAACGAGCTTAAAAATGATACCGTCCAGAATCTAGAGCGGCGTCTGCAATCCTTCTGCGGGCAGCCTTCGTATTAAATGGTTCTGCTTTGGTGAAGCGTTTCAATCCCATTAATATCATGCGTTGCTCATCGCCCCCGGCAAATGCATTAATGGCATCTTTCCCGCTTTTATTAATAGCGTCAGCTGCATCATACAAAAAGGTCTGCATGATGTCGATAGGCAGGGCAGCCTTCTCAGTTCCCTTTTCTTCAACTATTTTCATAACCCGTAATAATGTGCTCTCGGCATGAAAGGTCTTGATAGCCATATCGGCAATATTCATCAATACTTCCTGCTCACTTTCAATCTGCATCATTAGTTTTTGAACTGCAGCCCCGGAAACCATCAGTATAGCCTTTTTAAAATTGGATACCAGTTTTCTTTCGGCGGCAAATGGCGTATCATCATCGCTGCCAAAATCGGGTATGCTCATCAGTTCCTTTTGCACTTCCATGGCTGGTCCCATCAGGTTCAGGCGCCCCTGCATGGCACGTTTCAGGGTCATATCCAGCGTCAGCAAACGATTGATCTCGTTGGTGCCTTCGTAAATGCGATTGATGCGGCTATCGCGGTAAGCCCGCGAAATATTGTACTCAGCACTAAAGCCGTTGCCTCCATGTATCTGCACGCCTTCATCTACCACAAAGTCGAGCAACTCACTGCCATATACTTTTAATATCGCACATTCTATCGCGTATTCTTCGGCAGCACCCAGCAATGATTCATTAAAGGGCTTGCCTTCTTCCAATAGTTTTTTCTCCCATTCATCAATCCATTTGGCAGTACGGTATAAAGCTGATTCTGCTGCAAAAATACGGATGGCCATTTCTGCGATCTTATGCTTAATAGCGCCAAAATTGGCAATGGGTTGTTTAAACTGTTCCCTTGTTTTAGCATACTGAACCGAGATCTCAAATGCCATTTTAGCGCCACCTAATGCTGCTGCGCAAAGCTTCAGGCGGCCAATATTTAAAATATTAAAAGCAATCTTATGTCCCTTACCTATTTCCCCTAACACGTTTTCAACGGGTACTTTGGCGTCCTGGAAATACAATTGTACGGTAGACGATCCTTTAATACCCATCTTATGCTCTTCTGGTCCGTTGGTAAAGCCTTCCGTGCCTCTTTCTACAATAAAGCCGGTAAACTTGTCTCCGTCCACTTTAGCAAACACCGTATATACCTGTGCAAACCCGCCATTGGTGATCCAGCATTTTTGCCCGTTCAGGATGTAGTGCTTTCCATCTTCACTCAGTTTGGCGGTGGTTTTCGAGCTCAATGCATCACTGCCCGCGTTCGGCTCAGTCAAGCCATAGGCTCCCGCCCATTCGCCCGTAATGAGTTTGGGAATATATTTTTGTTTTTGTTCTTCAGTTCCAAAATATAAAATGGGTAAAGTACCGATACCCGTATGAGCAGCAATAGCTACCGAAAAGGAATGCCCGGCTCCCAGGTATTCATTAATGATCGTAGAGGTAATAAAGTCTTTGCCCAGCCCACCGTATTCTTCGGGAAATGCACCCGCCAGCAGCCCCTGGTCTCCGGCCTTTTGCACCAGCGACTTCATCAGACCTTCTTCGAGGCTGTCAATCCGGTCTAAAATAGGCATTACTTCTGCTGCAAGAAACTGTGTGCACATATCACGGATCATCAGTTCCTCCTCATTAAAATGCTCGCTGGTAAAAGTTGAAGCGGGCGACGATTCTTTGATCAGCCATTCGGCTCCTTTTATCAATTCTTTGGTATCATTGGCGGCACTCATAATATGTAGAATTTAATATGTTGGAATCAAATTATTTTAAATTTTCATAAACCTGCTTTAGCACTACCCTGCAAATCTCAATATCGTCCAGGCTCACTCCCGTCAATGCTTCTTCCACTGTTTCAGCTGCAAACCCATGGCATTGATCCTGGATGGCTTTGGCCTTGTCAGTTAAGTACACAAGATTTTTACGACGGTCGGTCTTCGACGCAATCCTCGTTACCAGGCCCGCTTTTTCCAGGTTGTCTACCAGCCGGGTCATACTGGGCTTATCTCTGAAAGTTGCCTGGCAAAGATCCTGTTGGCTAATGCCATCTTCTTTCCATAAATGATAGAGTACGCTCCATTGCTCTATAGTCAGATTCAAATCTGCGTTATTAAACTTCTTCTGTAGTCGTCTTGCTATGGCCGTGCTTGCAATTCCTGTTATAAAGCTATACAGCTCACTTTTCTTAAAATGGTTGTTTGGCATATAGTTGTTTTAACAACTAATTAAAGTTAGGAAGAATTCTGAATTACAAAAACTTAAAATTATTTATTGATCTGGCTTAAGAATACCTGAATGCATTGTTGAGAGCCCATTCATTAAATAAATCGGGTAAATAAGAGGTCAGACTTTAGTTTTGCGGCATGATCTTTTTCTTCGTAGCTATATTATTGTTATGGGTTTTATATGCGGCAGTGATTTTTTATTATGACACCAGCTGGCGGGCCATACCGGAGTACGCTCCCCAAAATATTATGATACCCACCACCGGGTTTTCAATTATTATTCCTGCGAGGAATGAGGCAGACAATATCGGCCCCCTGCTCGACAGTATATTGTTGCAAACTTATTCGCGCGATTTATTTGAGGTAATTGTAGTAGATGATCATTCAACCGACGAAACAGCAGCTGTAGTGCGCCGATACGAGGGCGTGCGGTTATTGCAGTTAAAGGAAGACCGTATTAACTCTTATAAGAAAAAGGCTATCGAAACCGGTATTGCTGCCGCCAAAAATGACTGGATCGTGTGTACGGATGCAGACTGTATCGTTACTCCGGACTGGCTGCAGGTATTTGCCTCTTTTATCGGCGATAAGGATCCGGTTTTTGTAGCAGCCCCGGTTAGCTTTATTGCAGGAGCTTCAAAGGGGAAAAAAGAATCAGTTTTGTATATTTTCCAGGCGTTGGATTTTTTAACACTGCAGGGTGTTACCGGGGCTTCTGTTGCCGGTAAAAAACACAATATGTGCAATGGGGCCAACCTGGCTTATAAGCGGGAAGTGTTTTATGAAGTAGATGGATTTAAAGGAATTGACAATATTGCATCGGGCGATGATATGCTCTTAATGCATAAAATATGGAAGCGATATCCCGAGCAGATCGGGTACCTCAAATCAAAAGAAGCCATAGTAGAGACAGAAGCCGCACCCACCTGGAGGGCCTTTTTCAACCAGCGTATCCGGTGGGCCAGCAAAGCCACCAGTTATGATGACAAAAGGATCTTCGTGGTGTTGCTATTGGTTTATTTGTTTAATTGTTCTTTCCTGGCCCTCCTGGTATTGTCAGTTTTCAACATCATATACCTGTATGCTTTTTTAATTTTTATTGTATTGAAAACCCTGGTTGAGATACCCTTTGTAGGGAGGGTAAGCCGGTTTTTTAACCGGCGGCATCTTTTAAAATATTTCTTATTTTTTCAGCCGCTCCATATTGGCTATACCATTATTTCCGGTTTTCTGGGAACCTTTGGTAGTTATGAGTGGAAGGGAAGGAAGGTGAAATGAGCCTTCTTAATAATACTAAATTTTTTGTATCTTTTATTAACAATGAACTTTAATGACGCACAATATAGAAAATGGTTATCTGAGCTCAAATTGAGAGTCCGGTCTGCTCAGGCAAAAGCTGCAATTGCTGTTAATAGCGTTTTGATAGGGTTTTACTGGGAGCTGGGTAAAATGATTACTGAAAAAGAAAATATTTGGGGCAGTAAGCTTATTGATCAAGTAGCTAAAGACCTAAAGAAAGAGTTTCCCGAAATGAAAGGGTTGTCAAGAAGTAATCTCTTTTATTGCAAACAATTCTACTTCTTCTATAAAAATGAATTGCTCCAACAATTTGTTGGACACTCTGATTCAGGAACAGATTCTTTTCAAAGGGGAACAGATACCAGCAATGAAATCGTCCAACAGCCTGTTGGACAAATTATACAGCTTGTTTCAAAAATTCCCTGGGGGCACAATATTTTGATCTTTTCCAAATCAAAAGGAATTGACGAAGCATCGTTCTATATACAACAAACCATCTCTAATAACTGGAGCCGTGATGTACTGGCGCTACAAATAAAAACAGATCTTTTTAAAAGATCTGGCAAAGCGGTATCTAATTTCAGTAAAACTCTGCCCGAGCCCCAATCCGAATTAGCCCAACAAACGCTTAAGGATCCTTATATATTTGACTTTATGAATCTGGCCTTTGGGGCCCGGGAAAAAGAGATTGAAGGTCAGTTAATTGAGCATATTACCAAATTTCTACTGGAACTCGGTAAAGGTTTCGCTTTTGTAAGCAGGCAGTATCGGCTAGCCATTGCAGATAACGAATATTATATTGATTTGTTATTTTATCATACCCGGCTTAAATGTTACGTAGTGATAGAGTTGAAAAACACCAAGTTTATCCCAGAATATGCGGGCAAGCTAAACTTCTATTTATCAGCAGTAGACTCGCTCGTAAAACAACAAGACGACAATCCTACAATAGGAATTTTACTTTGCCGGGAAAAGAATAATATTGAAGTAGAATTTGCACTGCGCGATTTAGGAAAACCCATGGGGGTGAGCGAATTCACTATAGCAGAAAATCTTCCTGAGCATTTCAAAAGCAGTTTGCCAACTATTGAAGAAATAGAAGGTGAACTTAACAATATATAAACATACGACCGGTTGAGTTTAATGGACAGTATATTTAAGAATCCCGCCTGGAAAAGGCTTAAAAAGAACAAGGGCGCGGTGGCCGGGCTGGTAGTGATCATCATTGCTGTTTTTACCGCGGTGTTTTGCTATTTTATTGCACCGGACGGGTCGCCTTATTCTAACAGGATCATTCTTGAAATAGGAGGCGAAAAACCAGGCGCTGCAAAGCAATTTCTGCAGGTGAAAAAAGAGGCCCATGAGCCGGTAAATTTTTTTAAGCAATTGTTGTATGGGCAGCCCGATGCATATCATTTTATACCGATCAATAAATACAGTGTAAAAGGAGATAGCATTATTGCGGAGAAATACATTGACGAAGGTGTAAGCGAGCGGATCAGCTATGCAAAAACCGCCCTTGCAGACAAGCCCGTAACCACAAAAACTTACTGGGTGGGAACGGACAGTTATGGACGCGATATATTAAGCAGGTTAATTGTGGGAACCAGGGTGAGCCTGAGTGTGGGATTGATCACGGTGATCATCTCCATTAGCATCGGGCTTATCCTGGGATCGCTTGCCGGGTTTTATCGCGGGAAGACGGATGATTTAATCATGTGGTTCATCAACGTGATATGGAGCATACCCACGCTATTGCTGGTGTTTGCCATTACACTGGCATTGGGTAAAGGTTTTTGGCAGGTATTTATTGCAGTAGGGCTTACGATGTGGGTGAATGTGGCGCGGCTGGTACGCGCGCAGGTTTTGGCCGTACGCGAGCTCGAGTATGTAGAAGCCGCCAGGGCATTGGGTTTCAGGAATATCAGGATAATTGCGATACATATATGGCCTAATATCGTAGGCCCCGTATTGGTGATTGCCGCAGCTAATTTTGCTTCCGCTATAGTTATCGAAGCCGGCCTGAGCTTCCTGGGGGTAGGCGTTCAGCCTCCTATGCCCAGCTGGGGGTTGATGATCAAAGAAAACTACAACTTTATTATTACACAAAACCCGATGCTGGCGCTGGCCCCCGGTTTTGCCATCATGATATTGGTGCTGGCGTTTAACCTGTTGGGCAATGGGTTAAGGGATGCGCTGAATGTAAAAGGAAAACTGTAGGAAAGTTGACAGTGGGCAGATGACAGTTGACAGGGTATCAATTTTCTATTAACTTAATCAGACCAAACTGTTTCCCTGTCATCCGTCAACTATCATCTTTACATCAATAAAGTCCTTCGATGCTCAAGTATCTTTCTCCGGTATCATAGTTGAAAGTGAGCACCGTAGCTCCTTCCGGAATTTCAGGAAGCTTTTTGGCAACCGCAGCTAATGCAGCGCCGGTGGAGATACCCGCAAAAATTCCTTCTTCTTTGGCTAATCTTTTAGCGTAATCGAAAGACTCGTCTTTGCCTACAGCGATGGCTCCGTCCAGAATTTCGGTTTTTAAGATTCCCGGGATAAAACCTGCTCCAAGACCCTGTAAGGGGTGTGGGCCCGGTGAGCCGCCGCTGATAACGGGCGATAATTCAGGTTCTACAGCAAACACTTTAAGATTGGGGAATTGCTCCTTTAAGATTTCGGCCACACCGGTTATATGGCCACCGGTACCAACACCTGTGATCAGGTAATCGATACCCTCCGGGAAATCCTGCAGTATTTCAGCTGCTGTTGTTTTCCGGTGTATGGCTGTGTTGGCTTCATTATTAAATTGCTGCGGAATCCACGCATTGGGTGTAGTAGCCGCCAGTTCATTGGCCTTTTCAATAGCTCCTGTCATACCTCTCTCACGTGGTGTCAATACAAATTCAGCTCCGTACACACTCATCAGTTTCCGGCGCTCCACGCTCATACTTTCGGGCATCACCAGTATCAATTTATATCCTTTTACTGCGGCAACCAGGGCCAACCCAATACCGGTATTCCCGCTGGTAGGTTCAATAATAACAGAGTCCTTATGTAATAAGCCTTTTTGCTCGGCATCTTCAATCATGGCCAAAGCAATGCGGTCCTTAATGCTGCCGCCGGGGTTGGCTTTTTCCAGCTTGATCCATACTTTATGTTTATTGCCAAACAGGTGGTTGATTTGAACATGTGGCGTATTGCCGATGGTTTGCAGGATGTTTTGCGCTTTCAATGTATGTATTTTTAGTTGATTGATGGTAGTTGATAGATGACAGTCGAAAACCGTTGATCTAAAAACTGACCTTATCAATCAGATTACAAAATTCAAAATATTTTCGTCGGGCTGCAGGAGGTCTTTTACACTCACTTCACTTTTATGGTAAACCACCGAATTACGCGGTACACTGTTGGTTAACCACACATTGCCTCCTATAATACTGTCTTTTCCGATAATGGTGTTGCCGCCCAGTATTGTTGCGCCCGAATAGATCACTACATTATCTTCAATGGTAGGGTGTCGCTTGGTGGTAGCCAGGGTTTTAGCCACACTCAATGCGCCCAGGGTTACCCCCTGGTAGATCTTTACATGGTTGCCGATCAGCGTGGTTTCACCTATCACAACACCGGTACCGTGGTCAATGCTAAAAGAATGGCCTATTGTGGCGCCGGGATGAATATCAATGCCTGTTTTACCATGAGCATACTCGCTGAAAAGACGCGGTAGCACAGGTACTTCGAGCTCTTGTAACTGGTGGGACAAGCGATAAACTGCCGTAGCATAAAATCCCGGGTAAGCAGCCATTACTTCTTCAAGCGATTTCGCCGCGGGGTCTGACTGTAAAAGAGCTTCAGCATCTTTTAGTAGCATACTGAAAATACCGGGAAGCGATTCAAAGTAATCGTCTCTTATTTCCTGTATGCTTGCGGCATCTTCTATCACATCCCGCAGCAAATGGGTAAACTTCTCCTTTAACGATGTAAACTGGTCTCTTAACTGCGCCTCGCATTTATGATCAATATCATTGGGCAGGAACAGCACGGTATACAGTTCATCGATAAAACTTTCTACCGCCCCTTTATCGGGGAAACCGGAAAAGCATTTGGAATTTCTGTTAAACAGAAACTTGATAAAATCTTCACTCATTTTTATCCTATTAACACAGTAGACAAAAATAACTGATAAAAAGGGAATTGGAAAATGAAGGTTTTTTAAAGAAAATTTGGAAAACCGGAAAAACTAGTGTTATATTTACACTGTACTACATAAATAGTACACCAAATCACTAATTATGATAACGATCCAGAATCTGCATTTTTCCTACAAAAAGAAGAAGATCTTTAGCGGTCTTTCCTTATCATTTTCGCCAGGGCATATTTATGGCTTACTGGGTAAAAATGGTACCGGCAAATCTACCTTGCTGAAGAACATCATAGGCTCTTTATTTCCCAGCGCGGGTACCATTAAAGCATTGGGCTATGAGCCCGGCAAGCGACAGCCTGCTTTTTTACAGGACGCTTTTATTGTTCCTGAAGAGTTTTATTTACCCGATGTGGCGATTGAAAAGTTTGTTTCGTGTAATGCGCCATTTTATCCAAAATTCTCCAGGCAGCAATTCAATACGTATTTACAGGAGTTCGATATCCCGCTGGAGAACAGCCTGCAGCAAATGAGCTATGGGCAGAAAAAGAAAGTGCTGATCAGTTTTGCGCTGGCCTGCAACACTTCCATCCTGTTGATGGATGAGCCTTCGAACGGACTGGATATAATGAGTAAAAGCCAGTTTAGGAAGGTGATAGCCGGTGCGATCGACGATAATAAATGTGTGATCATTAGTACACACCAGGTAAAGGATCTTGAGAACCTGATAGACCGGATCACCATTATTGATGAAGGGAATATTTTATTTGACCAGACTATGGATGAGATCAGCTCTAAACTTTCGTTTAGAATCTCATTTGACGATGAAGACACCCGCAACGCTTTCTATAAAGAAGAATCTTTAAAAGGTAATGTAATTGTAGCCGCTAATACCTACCGGGAAGACTCTAAAATAGACCTGGAATTATTGTACAAAGCAGTTGTTACCAACGGCAATAGTGTTAACACCGCATTCAAAAACCAACCTTAAACCTTATCATTGATATGACTGCAAATTTTAGTTTTAAAAGAACCTTTCAGCTAATAAATAAACAATGGGGTGAGAACCGCCGTATGTACCTGATGTCGGTATTGGCTTTGCTTGGCTTATTAGGCATTGTATTCGGATTTTGGGCAGCAAATGGAGGCCCCCGCTATAATGAGGAAGCTGCATATATTATCGGGTTATTTGGATTGTTCATCACCGGAGCTATTTTCGCGAGTACTGCTTTTAACATGTTAGGCAGTAAGGATAAGGGCATCTACTGGATCAGTTTCCCGGCCAGCCACCTCGAAAAATTTTTAGCCACCTGGTTTTTTAATTTTTTGATATTTTCTGGCGTATACCTGGTTTGTTTTTTACTGTTAAAAACAGGCGTTGAATCCTATATCCAGGCATTGACAGACAAGGACCCTGGGAAATATGCATATAAGCGTGTGAACTGGAATGATAAGGATGGAATTAATGCTGCCTTGCCCTATTTTATCAGCGCCTTTTTTGCGGTGCAGGCGGCATTTTTATTGGGCTCTGTTGCTTTTAAGCGATTCTCATTTATTATTACTATTGTGATTATCGCTGCTTTCCTCTTCTTATTTATTTACTATGTTTCAAAGATTGCCAACAATGCACTGGCAAATTATAACTGGAATCTTTTTTCTTTACGGGATCCTTACATCCGGGGTGAAGAGACGTATAAAGAATATACTTTATCCCCGGTTATTAAGGAAAGTATCCAGTTCTTTCTTAAGTTTTTGATAGCGCCATTTCTGTGGTTAATCACATGGGTAAAGCTGAAAGAAAAACAAATCTAATTCATCCCTATTGAAATAAATATTATGCAATTTGATAATAATGCACAGGCCATTTACCTGCAAATAGCCGATTATGTGTGCGAAAAAATACTGTTAAAAGAATGGCCGCCCGATACCAAAATACCCAGTGTAAGGGAGCTGGCGATGCAGCTGGAAGTGAATCCCAATACGGTTGCCCGGTCTTACGACTTCCTGAAGCAGCAGGAAATTATCCAGGACAAAAGGGGGATTGGGTATTTTATTACAGCAGAAGGCGCTAAAACAGCCGCAGCTTACCGCAGGCAGGAGTTTATGGAGAAAGAATTGCCGTCGCTATTCCGGAATATGTACCTGTTGGGCATTGAACCGGAGGATCTGAAACCGAAATACGAAAAATTTAAAAAACAGTACTCATAGTACATTAAATATTTACGAATGAAGACGAGTAATAAATTATTGACAGGCCTGGTATTGTTGATTTTTTCATTTCCATTAATATTAATGATGGGTTTTAAAGCCGCCGTAAAGAACAACCACTATGTTGTGAGAAGTAATACAGGTTATGAAGTATCTGAATCTAAAGAGGTGAAAGCCTTTACTGCAATTAAGCTTAACGGACTTCCGTATAATAATGAATTTGGGCTGAAAGCCAATATTAAATATGGGAACAAATTCAGTTACCTTCTTAAAAACTATGATGTAGCTGAACTTGAAAAGGGGCGGACAGACAACTGCCGTGTAAGTTGGGCCGGTGATACCCTGGTAGTTGATTATAGTTTTAAGTCAGTCGTTAAAGCCAATGAGCCTAACTTTTTTTATGGCGTAGAAATGGACATCACACTTCCCCGGGCTGTACCCGTAATAGCCACAGGAACTACTATCGCCATTGATAGCAGCGCGGTTGCCTTAGGTGCTATGAATTTTCAGTTATTTAATCAAGCCTCATTATATGCAGACGGGGTTACGGTAATTCAACAACAGGAAACGGGCGATCAGTCATCCCCCAAAGTAGTGGCATACCAAACGGTGTTCCCTGCTCTTACTGTTAATGCTAATAATGCTTTCATAAAAATAGGGGATCATGTAAATATCAAAAACCTAAAGCTCAATTTAAATGGGAGCTCTACCATTAACTTCTCAGAAGCGGTTGCTATTGATACCCTGAGCGGGCATATCTCTGAATCCTCTGTTTTTAATGCACCTTACCGGTTCAGTAAGTTTTTAAAATAAGTAGCAGATGGATAAGTATAGGTTACTGCATTCTTTTAAATAATCAGTTAAGCATTAAGCAAGCAGCTAAAAACCCGATAATAGCATTATATGTTTTCCATCGAAGCGTCCAACCTGGTATACCGGTTCGGGAACGGGCAAACCGTACTCAATAACGTAACCTTAAAGGTTCCTTCAGGTTCCGTGTATGGCTTTCTGGGCCCCAACGGCGCAGGGAAAACCACCACGCTAAAGCTCATCCTGGGCTTGATCCGTAAGCAACAGGGATCGGTAAAAATACTGGGTGAAGATTTTAGTCAAAACCGGATAAGTATTCTCGGCAAAGTAGGCAGCTTAATTGAGTCGCCCTCTGTTTATGCCCATCTTTCTGCAGCCGACAACTTAAAGATTTTTCAAAATGTATATAAGGTCACTCAGTCGAGGATCGTGGAAGTGTTGAATATGGTGGGTCTTGGAGCTACAGGCAATAAAAAGGCCGGACAGTTTTCACTGGGTATGAAGCAGCGGTTGGCTATAGCTGTGGCCTTGCTTCATAATCCATCCTTACTCATACTTGATGAACCCACCAATGGTCTTGACCCTAACGGAATTGTTGAAATACGTGAAATGTTGCAGCAGCTGAACCGGGACAGGGGAACCACCATTTTAGTATCCAGTCATTTGCTTTCTGAGATAGATAGGATGGCTACTCATATAGGCCTGATACACCAGGGAGCCATGTTGTTTGAAGGAACGATGAGCGAGCTCCGGGGAAAGAAGAGCAGGGTATCTTCCGTTATTTACAAGATTAACGACATAGAAAAAGCAGCGGGTATATTTTCCCAAAAGGGTATCACCTATGAAAAGACTGAAGGGGCTATTAAAATTCCTTTCCAGCAAAAAGAAATAACCGCACAGCTCACCCGTGACCTGGTTCTGGAGAATATTGACGTATACGAAGTTGCTGTGGAAGCGGATGATCTGGAAACCATATTTATGCAAACCATAACCGGGTAAATGGCAACATTTGTAAACGCAATACGCAGTGAGTGGCTCAAAACAAAAAACAGCGCGGCATCATGGCTATGTGTCGTTGGTGGTTTCCTGATCCCGTTGATTTATTGCATTAACTTTTTCCGGACGGGCAAAAGCATCAATGGAGAAGCCAACCCGGATATATGGCAGGTATACCTGAAGCAGCTTTGGATGAGTATGTCTTTTTTCTTACTCCCAATGGGAGTAATGCTGGCCGCCAGCCTGATAGCACAGGTGGAATTTAGAAACAATACCTGGAAGCAGCTCAACGTAACACCCCAAAAGTATAGTACTATTTATGCAGCTAAGTTATCTGTGTTACTGCTGATGACTTTTAAGTTCTTCTTGTATTTCAACATAGGTGTTATCCTTTCTGCTGTCATCCCCTGCCTGGTTTATGATCGTCGATTCCCTGATCAGGCCATACCCTGGTCTCATTTTCTTAAAGTAAATGGATACTATTTGCTTTCCTGTATCCCTATTGTTACGCTTCAATATGTAATCAGCTCTCGCATAAAGAATTTTATGGTCCCGCTGGGAATTGGCCTGGCAGGTATTGTCGTCACGCTTACCGCGCTAAAGTGGCGATACATTTACTTAAGTCCCTATAGTTATAGTGTGCTTTATTCCCGGGATGGTGCTATTGCAACGGATACGCTTATCATTTATTCAATTCTTTATTTCCTGTTATTTACCATAGCCGGATACGGTATCTATGTGTTTCAAAAAATAAAAGGGTAGAAGCAGGATAGCTGTTTTCTGCTATTCTGATTAATTTAGCCGAAACAATTCGACTATGCTACAATCATCTACCCTACAGTTTTTAAAAGATTTAAAACTTAATAACAATAAATCCTGGTTCGATGAAAACCGTAAAAATTATGATAACGCTCGGCAAGACTTTGCTGCGTTTATTGATACGGTGATTCAGAAGTTTTCCAAAACAGATCCGTCCATTTCGCATCTTTCCGCGAAAGATTGCATGTTCAGGATTAACAGGGACATCCGTTTCTCTAAGGATAAAACACCTTATAAAACCAATTTTGGCGCTTTTATTAACAGCGAAGGTAAGAAGTCAATGACACCCGGATACTATTTTCACCTGGAGCCCGGAGCCAGCTTCACCGGCGGCGGTATGTGGCAGCCCCCGGCAGATATGCTGGCTAAAGTAAGGCAGGAAATTGACTATAACCTGGCCGATTTTGAAAAGATCATTCTATCTAAAAAATTTAAAGCCAGCTATGGCAGCCTATCGGTAGAGGTGGGGCAGGTGCTATCGCGTGTGCCCAAAGGATATGAGACCGATAACCCTGCTGCCGAATATTTAAAGCACAAAAGTTTTGTAGCACTTACCAATATTGCTGATGCGGACTTAACCAGCAAAACACTGCTGACAAAAGTTACCGGCGCTTTTGAGGTCTTGTTGCCGCTCAATAACTATTTAAATAATGCCCTCGGTTAGCTTTAACGTTGTTTTATCAGATTACGGTGGTTTTCTTAACCTACATTAATTGCTGTTGCAACAATGAAATGTAGTTTTGTGTTCTAAATCACAAAAAAATAAATTTTATGACAACTTGGACAATAGATGCAATGCACTCAGAAGTAGGTTTTAAAGTGAAACACCTGGTAATATCAACTGTATCGGGAAAATTCAAAAGTTTTGAAGGAACAGTGGTAGCGGAGAAAGATGATTTTTCTGATGCTAAAATTACATTTAGCGCAGATGTAGATAGTATCGATACCGGTGTTGAGCAAAGGGATGCACACTTAAAAGGCGCTGACTTTTTTGAAGCAGAAACCTACCCTAAACTGACATTTGTTTCTACTTCAATCGAAAAAGATGGCGATGATTATAAGCTTACCGGTGACCTGACTTTGAAAGGTGTAACCAAGCCGGTTACCTTTAATGTAGAGCATGGTGGTGTAGGTTTAAGCATGTACGGACAAACAGTTGGTGGTTTTGAGGTTACCGGTAAAATCAATCGTAAAGATTTTGGTCTTACCTGGAACGCTGTTACAGAAGCAGGTGGTATTGCAGTAAGTGAAGATGTTAAACTGATCGCCAACATTGAAATAGTAAAAGAAGCTTAACAGATAAGAAGGAAAACCAGATAAGACGGTCTCCGAACGGAGGCCGTTTTTGTATGTCTGACCGTCCCGGTCTGACCATACAGAACGTAAATTTTTCTTAGTTTTATGCCAGTGCAATCATTCACCATAAAAGAAAACTCGTTTATAGCAAAGCTGGCGGCACAAAAGCTGCGCAGCAAAAATGTGGCTATCGTTTTGGGAAGCCGGATTCATTTATACGGTGTTACCAAAGAGCACTTCTTAAGTAACCAAAGGTGGTTGCGCCATGAGCTAAAGCATATTGAACAGTACGAGCAACTGGGTTTTCTTCGCTTTATTGCTGTCTACCTATGGCAAACCTTGAAAGTGGGCTATTATAAATGTGGTTTGGAATGCGAAGCAAGAGCGGCGGAAAATGACGAAATGATCGTTAAAAGGTTTCGATACGAGGCCGGATAGATGATGTTGCGTTTCGCATTTTTTGTTCGTTTTCAGAAGGAGAATTGAACCATATGAATATAACTGCAACCCGAATACTGCTTTTATTGCTACCTCTTTTGTATACCGACCTGGCTGCCCAGGATACTTTGATTTTTAAGCCCACCAAAAGGAAGCCGATACCGGATACTGCAATTGTAAAAATTATACTGGTAGAGGAACATAAGTTTGTTGAGTATGTTCCTTATGATGGTTTTTTTCTTAACCGTAAAGACTCGGTTCGTATCGCTCACCACCAACCTATTGACAAAAGAGGGGCCAGAAAAGCGGACTCTCGACTTATTGAAGAGATCAGGTACGATGAGCAACTCAAACACATCATCTTTTTCGACAAGAGCATTACCGTAAGGCGTCAAAATAGAGTGGAGTATTTTAAGAATAAAAATATTTTATCGGGCAGCATAGCAGTAATGGGAATTGGTAGCCGGAGGCCAAAAAGGGGTGTCGTTTTTAAAGGTGTTGTAAATGAGATGCCTGCTTTTGTACTGCAGCCATCATTTGAGCGATTGTTTTGGAAAGGAATTGCCGGAGTTAAGGTAAGCCCTGTTATAGTAGGTGTAAACCGCAACTATATCGGAACCGGGATCGGGCTTCGGGCTTATCCACTGAGACAGTTGCCCGTTTCATTTTTTATCGGAGTCGATTTTTCTTTTGTTAGCAGTACCAGGTATAGAGACATTGAACCGGATAAAATGGTAAACGCTGATCCTTATAATAAGGACTATCCCATTTGGTATTCTGTAAAGGAAAGGAGAAATGAATTAGTGATTCCTTTTGTGGCCGGCTTTAGTGTGGTACGCGGGAAGCATTTTTATGCAGGTTTAGACGGATCCCTTGGCGTAAGCAGGATGCTGTCCAACCCAAAGCTTCAATTTAACGGGGAACCCTATAAATATGTAGCACCTGTTTTGAGTCAGCTGCGCTTAACGATCGGCAGAAAATATTAAACAAGTACATTATCAAATTATAAAGAATTATCTTGCTGCCTGGTTCGATCTTATCAAAATATAATTTCGCTGTATGAAGTATATATTCCTGGCCCTCCTGGTGGCAGTTTTTGTTGGCGGTTGTTCTACACAGAAGGCCGTAGTAACCACATCAATACCCTTTATGAATAAAGTAATTGCGCACCGCGGGGCTTTTAAAAACACGGGCGCCCCCGAAAATTCTATTGCTTCGCTGAAAGCTGCCATAGCTATGGGCTGCGGCGGTACCGAGTTTGATATACACATGACCAGTGATGAAGTGTTGGTGGTAAACCATGATGATAAGTTCCTGGGCATGGAGATAGAAACCAATACTTACCAGCAATTATTAACTAAAACGCTTGCTAACGGAGAGAAAATTCCTACGCTCGAAGCTTATTTGAAAGAGGGGTACGGACAAAAGAAAACCATCATGGTGGCTGAAATAAAAACTTCAAAAGTGAGT
>JBCNOR010000020.1:0-19270 GCA_039593785.1 Niabella sp.
TTTAGCATAGGTTAAACGAATAATCGTATAGAAATTCTACACTAAGGTATAGAATTATTTTTTATTTTCAACCTATGTGGTTCGTGTTTTTTCTGGTTAACTTTATTACGTGAATTTTGACATCTAAAACGCTAAAGGTCAATGACTAAATTAGGATTGTTTTTGTCGCAGCGTTCGGTAAACAAGTCGGAAGCGGCGCGTAAAGCCGGGCTTTCCAAGGCCCGCATGAACGAACTGACGCTGAATGAGCGCAGTCATTTACGTGCGGAAGAATTGTATTTGATTGCCCTGGCCATTGGTGTTGATCCCGGCAATTTACTGGAGTATGTTTGTGCAGACCTCAACCCTGCAGAGCAGTTGCCGCTTGCAGCTGATGAGGAAACGCCTTACGAAACAGCCAAGACCAGGAAGAAGCGTAAGTAACGCATAGCGCCTTTACCACTTGTTCCATTTACTTTTTACGGAAACAGATATCTCGCTGTAGTCGTCGTTTCATTCAAAAAGTCGAAGAGACTTTCGGAGGAACTTCTTATGGAAACCGCAGCTCCTCCTCTATCGTCGTTTCGACCAAGCGCAACGTAGTGGAGCGCGCGGAGAAATCTCCCGTTAGAAGTCGAACACTTTTTGCCTCATTGTTCATTTCATCATCTCCTTCGGAAATAGCTTTTTTCCACTTTTGTCTTAACACAAAAGTGGAGCAAAAAGTCAAGGCTGTGATGCCCTTGCTAAAAATGGACTACGCTTCACTAAAATGCCCAAACTCGCTACTTAGATCGTAATAGTTACTATGATACCACAGGCTCGAACAGTGGGCATTTTTACGTTTCGCTCCATCCATTTTCTTAACGCTCGTGCATCAAGGCCGGTCCTGCATCCCTCTAACCATCATCATCTCGACCAAGCGACGGCTGAGCACGGGCCTGCCTATGCGCAAGGCTTCGTCAAGCTCAGCCTGACAACTCTGCTAATCATTCCCCAAATGTCACCCTGAGCTTGACGAAGGGCATTCATTCACAATGCCGTGCCTCTATCGCCCTAAAAAACAATCCTGTCAAAGAACTAATGCTTACAATACTTTGCAGGAGGCGCCCGGCTGTGGGCATCATAAATAGCAACGGTATGGTGAGGTGTTTTCATGCTCATCCTGGTTTGTGGTGGATGAGTCTCGCTGGTAAGAGGAGTGCATAAAAAGTGCGAACCCAACTTACCAACTAGCGAGGTCGTAGGAGACCATAGTACAGATAAGAGGGCCCGCACCATAAATGTACGAGCCTATCACTTACCGTCCTGTACTAATTTGAAATTTCCTACGTTTCGCTAGTAAGACTCAGTGAATAGCTTAGCTATTATTTTTACAATTACTAAATTATGAAATTGGTCTAATTCGACCAAATATTTTTTTGACTTGTTGCCACCTTTAATTTATAATGGCGGATGAAGAAATATTAAAGATCAGAAAAGAGTTTGGCGCTTACTTAAAAAAGCACCGAGAAGAAGTATTGAAGGAAAAGAACCTCCTGGCTTTTTCTTACAATTCAGAACTGGATAACAGCAAACTGGGTAAAATCGAAAAAGGCGAAGTAGATATACAGTTTAGCACCTTAATTGAAATTGCAAAAACCTATAAGCTATCGTCCAAAAGTATCTTGGGATTTAAGGTATTGACTGCAGAATAAGCTTATAATATTGCTAGCCTTTAATGTCACAGTATAGAAATAGCGATTTATTAACAGGAATAGCTGTAGTTGCCAAGCAACTAAGAAAAGCACATAACCCATCCCCAAGCCAGGAGGAGGTAATGACTGAGATAAAAATCAAGACCAATATCTCTATTCACATTGGTAGAATTGAAACCGCAGTGACTAATATTTCTATCAGCAGCCTTAGCCTCCTGTGCGACTATTATAATATCTCCTTATCTGAGTTTATGAAGAAGGTAGAACTGGAAATTCAGAGGTTGAAAAGGAAGAAGAAATAACCAGCTAGGTTGGCTTACTTCAAGATTTTCTTTGTCTTCTTTTTTGCAAAGTGGTAAACGATGTTAGGCACAAAGGCCAACCACCAAAAAAATAATGCCAGCAAAATATGTACTGCCGTTGACGCTTCGTTTCTTGTTAATAAGAAATACTCTGGCGTTTCTTCTTTTAAATTCCAGTCGTTAGCTAAATACAATTTGACGTCTTTAATAACTTCTTCTCTTGATACTTGTCCGGCTAAGTTTTGCATAAAATGTTTTTTAAGATCAATGTTCTTTAGATCGCAAACATCTTATACTTACAGGAAAAGTTTTTACGGGAAGCCGTAACAAAGGCCATAGAATCTTCTGCACTTTTGGAATTCCAAAGTGGTATTACTTAGAGAAGAACCATTATCACACTTCAAACAAATTATGAATAATATGATTAACGGCATTCTTTGTTCTCGGTACACTGTCCGTTAATAGGTACTCATGAAGTCTTTTAGCCACTACTTCAGGTTGAGGGTTATCGATCAGCCGGGGATTTAGCTCTCTCATCCAAAGAGATTCGTTAAGCCTTTCTCCGTTAACAGTACAGTATATTAGCGCATCCAACGCTATCAAACTAAGCGTGCGGCCCATTGCCAACCATTTCTCTGCTCTTTGCCAACTAAACTGTGAACTTGCAGCCAGCTCTCCCCAGTTAAAAGATACATTGCTGATCCTGTTACAAACCTTCTCTATCCAATCAAGCGTTTGGCTGTTTTTAAAATAACGCAGCGTTAAAAAATTCTCCGTTAAAAACCTGTCGTCCTTCTGCTCCAGCTCATTTGTAAGTATTTCAAATGCCTCTCCAAAATTTAAACAATTAACCATTGCCTCTGCAAATATCCCGAGCTCACCTTCGCGCCGGTTAGACCACTCTTGTTTTATCCACGCTCCGGCTGCTTTGCCCACTACCTTTTCTGCCATTTCATAAGCTTTGTAATTAATCGCCCTGTTATACGCTACTTTTTCCTGAAGTCTTTCAAGAACTTTCAGTGGATCAAATTGCTGAAGCGCTTTAATTACAAACTCGTCAGTAAAGTATTGAACGAATGAGAAATCAATTAGCTGGTTCAGATCATTTTTGATTTGATCGAATTTGGGAAAAGGGAATTGATCAGCATCGGCCACCTCAGCATGCGGTTGTGTAGCCTCCCCGGTGTCGTAATCATAAAAATCATCGTGTAAGTAATAACCATGTCCATGAATAGCGGCCAGGTTGAAAAACTCCAACGGCCTTAAAGCAACATTCAGCAAGCGGTCGCGACAAGGGCTACATAAACGAAACGGGGCTTGCCCTTTATCGCTATACTCTTCTACTTCTACCGCACGTGTATTGCAGCTTTCACATTTCATTCTCAAATCTTGTTTTAGAGCTATATTAAGAAACATCTTACAAATCGATGGCATGCTAAAACTACGGCAGTATGTGATTAACTGCTACTATTTTACTTAAAATCGTTTCTCAGTTAGAAATTTAATACATTAATTCAAATATTCTGATATCAGCTCAACCTTCTGCTGAAGATAATTGCAGACAGCATCCGAATTCATTTCATTTTCCTTAAAGCCAAATACATCCTGCTCACAGCCACTACAGTACACATTCATATCGTTAGATTTTCCACAAGTACAAACCCATATCTGCTTTTCTTTAGACGACAATAGTTGTTTCTTAGATGTTATTGTACCACGTTCTCGGAAATTTTCTTGAATGTAATTAATCAGCTTTGTTAAATCTTGAATATCTTGTCTATTATAAAATGGTTTATCATATGTGGATATACATAACGCACGCTTTTGAACAAGCCAATTATCATTCGTCAACAAGTTCATTGTTCGATAAAAATCAAATAGATTTAAATCTTTTACTATTTTAGTAAGCCTCAAGCCGGCTCTTTCATTTTGCTCGTTCGCAATTTCGTTATACAATAGCGCTAATCTCTTTTCATCTGATAGTGCACCCAAGTAGCCCAACAAAAACTTATAGAACCTTTCAAAAGCGCCTTCATCTGTATGATAGTGTGACATCGCCTCGGAAAATTTTTTCATGACAAACGGAAAAACCTCGTCAACCCGGTTTACTGTAATAAAGTTCCACATGTCGTCATTAAGAGTCCAGGTATTAGCACTGGCTTTTTCGATAACTGCTTTTTTCTTCCTTAGCAAATTAATTTTATCAGCACCTACATTCTCCAGCCTTAATTCAGATTCTGGCAGTTCAACCTCTTCTGTTGTTATCTTTTCAAGTATCACTGCTGTACCAACCGCAGTTAGCATAAACATAGATTTTCCCTTTCCCGATATTTCGTCCATATCAATACTAAGGCCAACAATACAGTTGGCCCCTACTTCATACGCAGCATACTTTATTTTCTCTATTGCTTCATTATAAAGCGAGGTTAATTGTTTTTGATAACTCCCTGAGCGACCTCCAAAAACGTCCGCCAAGCCACCTAAAAAGTCGCTAAATATATTTGTTCCTGCTACAACATGAGCTGATACAGGTTTTAGATATTGCTTTACTTTGATTCCTTCTACTAAAGAAGAGGTAACTACTAAAATGTCTTTGAGGTTTGCCATTTACAGGATTTGAGATTAAATACTCTTAGAGATTGATTTGTTTTAGCTGTTATTAGGGTTCCTCCTTTTCAAGGCTACTATTAACGTTTCGGGTATCGCCGAAGGCGAGGATTTTTAGCACTAAATTTCAATCGATGAACAAAAGTTGAACCTTGCAAAAATGCCTACTTGAAGCCGTTCAGCCCCGCTTCTGACAATACCTTGTCACCTGCATTTATATCTCAAGGAAACGTTTCATAATTGAAAAAAACGAATGTCTTTTTTTGTGATTATTCAATTCCAATTCAAGTATCAATCTAGCTTCTATTTCCTTCAGTCTTTCGAAATCATCTTCAGAAAAATATTGAATAGTAGTTGTTGGAAGCTTGGCTTTAATTTCTCTGATCTGCTTAGGTGTTTTACCACTTTTAGAAATATTTTTAATGAACACAACATTATCCTCATCAGTTTCCGTCATCTCAAATGGCAATTTTATTTCCTTTATTGTCATAAAAACTAATTTTGATTAATTGAGTTATTCCTTTCAGATATCAGATCATATATTCCATCTGCCACTCCTTCTAATATTGCAATGTCGTATTTTGATTTAAACGCGTTCTGCTTTATCGAATCAATACAAATAAATCCATGACAAATTGAGTTGTTCTTTGATTCATTGATAATAGGAACTATTGGATAAACTAATTCACTATTGTAAGGTAGCTTCCCATCGTCATAGCATTCTCGACTTGTATTATTATAATTTTCAGTGTCGTTCACTTTGTTGTTAATATAAGCTTTCTCTTTAGAGTTGTTTACGACTTTACTAAAACAATAACTAAACGGGGTATTTCCGATTATAGTATGTTTTATATCATTGTATTGTTTTGTGTCTCGTGAATTGTGTTTAGTGTCTCTTGTTAAGTTCATTAATGTAGTATGCTCTTGAACATTAGTATCTCGAATAGGGACTTTAATTGACACACAAGTTTCAGATTTAAGAATTTTGTCATAAATCTCTTTGAGACCGTTACAAAATAGAATCATTGATTTCATAAATTCATCGTCATGATGTCCCGGTGACTTGCGGTAATAATGGGTCGCTGCGAAATTGTCTTTAAGAATTATTATAGCGTCACCATAAACAGAGTTGACATACACTTGATGAAAATATTTTAATGACTCTTTGAAAAAAATCAAAATAAATCTAATTAAAAACAAAATAGCAACTGAAGTCCCAGCGAATAACACTGACCGTGTCGGCTCTAAATGGAAAACTTTCTCACCTAACGTCAATGCACCAACCAAAGTTCCTAAGCTTCCAGTTATTAACCATTTCCAAAGTTTCCATTTAAAGGAGCTCTCAAAGCTTCTAGCCAATATTGTCCAAATTTCTTGATAGTTAAAGGTCATATGTTATGTTCAAATAATTGCAGGCAATTCGAATATATACGAAATAGTTTTGTTAGATATTGACCCTCAAAGTTATACTTTTCCTTTTAACCGTTTTTTATCGCTTATAAAATGCTTAAACACTTATATACGATTTAGAAAATGCGTTTTGTTGCACTCTAAGAATCGTTCATATTTATTCGGTTTTGGTATCGCCATAAAAATAAAAAAACATTGGCAAAAACAAAAGGGGGTATTTTTCCCGTATTTTATTTTGAATCAAAAGTCTTCTAACTGCTTACGCTTTTCTATTTTTTTCTTATCATTTAGGTTTGACCTTTCTTGTCTATCACAATCAAATATCATTATGCTAACCTTTTCAACACTAATGGATATATAGCTCATTGTCTTTTTTTCGCATTTACTATCTCTGTAGTTCCCTAAGGCGGCAGTACATTTTATATCTCCATTTTGCCAGGTTTGATAGTACATTGTTTCAGTATATGTTGTACTCGATTCAGATAGGCTAGAGGTGCAACTCACCTCCTTTTCCTTCTTGTCCAAATGACCTTTGCCATACTTTAATTCTAATGCCTCTACAATCTCATTTGTCCAGTTGGTATTTATGGCGACCAAAGTATCTCGATAAAATGTGAGGAAAGTTTCTTTTAAAACGATTGTTGAGACGGTCATTTGAGGAATATAAAATACCCGAACATCTTTACATAAAGAAGCGTGGGGAGGAGAAAGATAATCCTTAAGAGTATCCGGAATTAACTCAACCAGTTCATCCTTCTTGTAGATATTAAAAAAATCCCCCAAGTTGCCAACACTATTTCTTTTCAAACTCTTCTCTTCGGCCAAAGTATCAAGATACTCCGTAGTCGTGCTTTTAAGCCTAAATTTACCAATTCCCTCAATTTTATCTTGTCCTATACTGGCTACAGATATAGCAAGTAGTGAAATGACCATCAACATTCTCATAAATACATTTTTCACAAATGTATTTTCAAAGTGTTAGCTCAAAATACGGAAAACCGTAAGCGGCCCCTAACTGGCTGGCCGGTTTACTGAATGTTAATAGCGTACAATGACAGTTCTTTATTGAGCTGTATAAAATTACGTTGGAAGGTAAGGCCCAGGCGTTTCAACAGCTTAATGGATTTTTCATTTTCAGGATCGGTAATGCCGGTAATAGTGGGGCTTACTTTGTGTTGTATCAACTCGTCAAGATATTTGCTAGCGGCTTCAAAGGTGTAGCCGTTTTTTTCAAACTGAGGTAATAGGGCAAATCCAATATCCGGGAACTCCTGGTTGTCGCGGTATAAAAAAGTGACCAGGCCAATAGGCTGTTGGGTTTCTTTTATTTCAAAAACGCTGTAAAAGAAATTTTGGTTGTCAATAATCTTCTGGATGTATTTTTCAGCATCATTGGTATTGCTGATATTTCTATCCCCGATAAATTGTAACCAGCCGGGGGTATTTACTAATTCAAGAATGAACTTGCTATCCGTTGTAGCTATCGGTCTTATTAAAAGGCGGTCTGTTTCTAATTGTTGGTACATAAGGGTATGCCATAAAAATAAATAAACGGCGGCTATTTTGATCATTACAAAGAGCGATCTGCTAAGAATGTAAAAAAGATGACTGGTTGGTGAAAACACCCAACCTGGGCAAAAAGAGGGATTGATGAGGGGTACCCAATGGAATAGAGCTGGTTGGTAAAAACACTCTACTTGCGCAAAACTAACAAGCGGGGTTGTATGGTATTTGTGTTTCATTTTAAAACATTTGCCGATTATAAAGTTAGGATATCAATGGGGCGGTTTATTTTTTTGATCCCTTCTGATCCCTCCTGATCTCTTGTGACCTCTCCTGATCCCTTCTGATCCCAAAACGCATGTTTTCTGTATCCTTTCTGTATCCGGGCTGTATCGTTTCTGTATCCCGGCTGTATCCTTTCTGTATCCTTTCTGTATCCTGGTTACCGTGCTCGTATATCCTTTCTGTATCTGTAAGGGTGTGCATGCGGCTTTATGTTGTTTTGGCAAAACACCAATGCATTTTTTGCCATTTTTGGCCTTCCCCTACACTCACTGGGGTAAAAGTGCTTCATCAACGGTCTTACTCCAACTTACTGACTAATGTTTCCAATCTATTTGCCTTTGCCAACCATATGTTTCTACTTCCTCATTAAGCATGTTGTTGTTCTAACCATTTTAAAATTAATTGGGTAGTTTCCCCCGGCTTTTCCTGCTGTATCCAATGGCCACAATCCAAACTAGCAATATCCAGGTTAGGAACGATATTTTTCAGGTTTTCAGACTTGGGAATGGTGTCCCGTTCACCATATATCATAAGGGTAGGCTGGTGAATAATGGGGGTTATGTTCGCCATGAAATGCCAGTTTCGATCCAGGTTTCTGTACCAGTTGATAGCTCCTGTAAACCCTGATGATTCGAAGGCTGCAACAAATACAGACAGCTCTTTGTCGTCCATTAAAGGCTCCCCCAATGGCCTTTCTGCTCTTGCCAGATTGATCATTAACATGCCCGGCTCTGGCGGTGCGGGAGGCACATTTTTACGGAATATGTTGCGGAGGAACCGGGATGCGTTTTCATTCATAATGGCATCTGCTACGCCTGGTTGCCGGTTGAAGTGAACAAAATAAAAGTCTGCTCCAAAGATGGCTTCCATCAACTCAATCCATGGTTGTTCTCCACGCTCCTGGTAAGGCAAAGCCAGGTTGATTATTTTATTTACCCGTTGAGGGTGCAATAAGGCCAGGTTCCAAACCACATTTGCTCCCCAGTCGTGTCCAACAAAAGTGGCATCATCATACCCGTAGTGATCGAGCAGGGCAACGAGGTCGCCTGTCAGGTGTTCAATGTCGTACTCCGTTACTTCGGCCGGGCGTGATGAATTGCCATATCCTCTCTGGTTGGGGACGATGACATGATAACCGGCTGCAACCAATGCCGGTACCTGGTGACGCCAGGAAAAAGCATGCTCCGGAAAGCCGTGACAGAGTACAATAGGTTTACCGGCATTTTGTGTACCTGCTTCAAACACCTCCAGTTGGACACCGTTTACTGAAATCAAAATAGGTTGGGGAAAATGGGCTGGGTTAAACATTGAATGGGTTTCGTTTGTCATTTTTATTCTTTAAAAGATGTATTGATGAGGCAAACTTATACCGGCCCAATGACAGCCTTATGTCAGGGGTCAATAATCAATTAGTGGTATCTCTCAAAATACTCCTGCAAGGTCAATTGGTGCGGTTCAAATTTATCGGTCAATATTTCTAATTTCTTGATTCGGTCCAAACGAAAAAAACGGAATTCTTTTCTTAACCGGCAATAGGCAACGAGCAACCAATTTTCGGTGCTTAGTAAGGCAAAGGGCTCAATGTGCCGGGTTGTGGTTTTGTTTTGCTCGTTAGTGTATTCAATTTTTGCGATACGAAAATTTGTAAGGGAAAATTGTAAGTCAGATAAATTACTGCTGTTTCTTTCCAGGTAGTTATTTTGGTCAAACCGTGTTCGTTCCGAAAGTAAGTTGGCTTTGTCTTGTATATTGTATTTCAAAACCGATTTTATTTTTTCAATGGCTTCCGTATAATCTTTAACGAATGAAGCATCCTTATTTTTAAGCACCAATTGTTCTGCCGTAATTAACGCATTGGCTTGCGCTTCTGTAAACATTACGGGCGGTACTCTGTAACCTTCCATTAGCGAATAACCTTTCCCCTCATCCGTAATGATGGGAACACCGGCCTGCTCCAGCGCCCTGATATCCCTGTAAATGGTTCTGATACTAACCGAAAATTTATCTGCCAGTTTCGTGGCTGTTAAAAGTCGCTTTGTTTGCAGCTGTGTGAGGATGGCTGTTAGTCTTGAAAGTCGTTTGGTATCATTGTCGTTCATGGGTCAAATTTACGGTTTCGGTTGTGGTGTAGGGTGTGGGTTAAAATGGCTTATAGCTTAAATACGCGAAATAGTTCTGTTACAAATTAATGATCGAAGTTTTTTGTTATTGCCATTTTCAGTAACAAGATATAACAATGTATGAAGTATCTAATACTTTCCTGGTGCCTCCTTTTGTCAGTTGCAGCATTTCTATTCAGCGCTGTTTAACTTTCTAAAATTCACACCATAAACGTTGATCATTTTTTGATCCCTCTCCAGCTTTTCAAAAAAGCTCAATGTGTCACTAAACGGACTTTCAAAATATTCTGCCAGATGCCTGAACTGCTCCGTCGTTTTAAGAAAAAGATAGAAGAAATAGGGATCAAGGTTGGCAATACTCTCTTTATCGCCAAGTGAAACCTCAAGTGTTTGCCCTGTTGCCACATGCTTAAACATACAATGTTCCCCATGCACATCAAAGCACCAATTGCCTGACAGGTTTTCTCGGCCATTCAATAAGTCTGCATTCTGTATTTCAAAATAGTGTCCTGCCCGAATTGCTGCTTTTTCAGGCTGGTCCGTCTCAGAAATTAATTTGTCGATTAGCAATTGGGCCATGGCATTGTAGCTGTCCATGGCTTTTAATAATTCAAGTTCAATGTCTTTGGTAAGTTCTGTCATAAAAATACAGTGAACTCAAATTTAGGCGAAAAAATCCTGTTACGTGTTGAATAAAATTTTAAATATAGAATTCCAGTAGCCATCTCCAACACTTAACAGCAGCACAAAGCTGAAGTATGCACTTCAGCCCTGCTTTGTCAAAATAAAGTATTACTTGCTGTGTTTGTCAGCCCGTAACTTTCAATGACTGTATCAATTCGTCTGCTATAACTAAATGATACGATAGTACAAGAGGGCTGCCGGGAAAATTGCCCGAAACCTCTGCTTTTAAAACACTTTCCAACTGTTTCTCTTCAAAGTCAACAGGTTTCATTGTAGCCCTGTATCGCTCGTTGGAGTCGGCAATCCATTCTTCAATTGCCGGTCTTCCCTGGTGTGTTTTGCCCTCATCAACAACCACGGCTGTTTCAGAAAAACATTGGGCATAGGCAACGCTGTCGAAGCTGTTTTGTGTTGCCACTAACCGGGCTATTATATTTGGTAAATTCATTAGCTGGAATTTTAAAAGTTTATTAAATAGTGGGCACCGTGCCGCCATCGATTACAAAATTGGTTCCCGTTAAATATTTGGCTCTTGGCGAAACTAAAAAGCCAACAAATTCTGCCACTTCCTGTGGTTCGGCAGGTCTGCCAAAAGGTATGCCGCCCAAAGCATCCATAACACCCTGTTGCGCTTCTTCTATCGTGCTGTTAGCGTTTCTGGCAATCTCGCCCAGCCAGGCTTCCGATGCTGTTGTATTAATCCACCCGGGCGAAACCGTGAGCACACGAACACCTTTGGGCGTTACTTCGTTGGATAAACTTTTACTGTAATTAATTAATGCGGCTTTTGAAGCGGCATAAGGTAAAGTAGAATCGTACAACGGCAATATGCCCTGGATAGAAGCGATGTGAATGATAACACCGGCTTTATGCGCTATCATTTGTGGCAGAAAGCCCCTGTCCAGCCGTACCGGCGCCAGCAAATTGGCCTGCAGGGTTGATTCCCAATCTTCGTCTGAAAGTGCAGCAAAGCCTCCTGCAGGGGTGGATGATCCGCCGAGGTTGTTAACGAGAATGTCGAGCCTGCCGTAGGTGGACAGCACTTCGCTAACTACCTGCTGGGCTCCGTCGGCTTTGCTTAAATCAGCGGCAATAAAGTGCATGCTGCTGTTTTCCTGTTCCGGTGCATTTCTTGCCGTGATGATCACCGTGGCTCCGGCTTGTACCAGCCGCTCTGCTATTGCTTTTCCCGCGCCTTTGGTGCCGCCTGTTACTAAAGCTATTTTGCCGGAAAGTTCATTGTTGAAATTAAAATCCTGTGTCATTGTTGATGTATTTAGGGCAAAAATGAGACTTATGCTTAGTTCTTACAAGTACGGAAATACGATTCACATAGGGATAAATTTATCCCCTATTGCACCATTTGGAACATAGGTTTACATTTGTTGTATGTATGAAAGAAAGATTATACCGAACCTGAATTGTGGTTTGGATTTAATAGGTGAAGTGCTGTATGGCAAATGGAAAATCCGTTTACTGTGGTTTATCCACCAGGGACATCAACGCCCGAGTGAGCTGCAGCGAAAAATTCCTGATGCCACCAGGCGCGTGCTCAATATGCAGCTAAAGGAACTGGAAGACCACGAGTTGATTCAAAAGAAAATTTACGCAGTAGTACCGCCAAAAGTAGAATATAGCTTAACGGATTTTGGCAAAACACTGGTTCCCGTAATTGCTATGTTGGGAACCTGGGGCGATGACCATGAAAAACGATTGCGGGATGTAATTTTAAAACGACTGGAAGGATCGGCGGCGGAATAACATCTGTGGCTTGTTCAATGAAGTTACCACCTTAACCCGCCGGTATGAATCAAAAAATGCCCAGTAGTATTACTCTATTGAGTATTTATCCGTTAACAGTGACATGGGCATTCCTGTTAAAAAATGATACTTATTACGCTGCTGCTGCTATGCGGCCCAGGCATACGCCAAAACTTGCCACCGCAATCGCCAAATGTCTTTCGTAAATATTCTCGTAATATTTCACCTAAAATCGCTTAACTACCTCTGCCGGAAGTTCGCGGAGCTTATTACCAAGTGAGCGAAGGTCTTAGGGGGCGGAATTTTAAGTGTCCCTACCTACCTCGGGGGTGGGTAGGCCTACCTAAGAGGTACCCCTGTTGGCGAGTTGATTGGGAAACCATGGCACGACAAAAGCTGCTCTCAGTCTTCAAACATGGTTCGTCAGGCTCACCATGACATTTGTTTCGCTTTGAGGAATATCCGTCTATTCAGCTACCCGACAAATGAACTGTGAAACAGGCAGACAGCTTACTTCAATTACTTTTTTAACCTGCCTGACGACAGGCAGACACTATTTTTTCAAGACCGCCATTTAGTACAAAACCGGCACAAGGGATAAGCCTAAATGCCGGTTACTATTCATCTGTCTAAATAAGACGGCTTCTATTATTTCTTAAATATCAGATCGATAATGATACCAATAGCCACCGCTACTATAACAAAGCTAAGGCTGCCTAACAGGTAGGCAATTAAGGCTTTAATATAGCTGGCGGGCTTCTTTTTGTCAAAAAACTGGCCGATGGCCCAGGCGGAATAAATAAGGGCGCCAATACCGCCAAACTGTACTAGGTTGAGGCGGGTAACGCCCTGCAGGAGTGCAAACAAGGCGAACATAAGCATGCCAATACCCATTACAAAACATAGTAAAATAAGTATCTCGAAAATGTTGTACCCGGATTTACGAAAAAAGATCTTTGTCCACCAGGCAATGAAAACGCCCATTATAATATTGGCATAACCATAATGCCCCTGCACCCATGCAAAGATGGCAGCGGTGGCCGAGGTATCCTCTCCGTCGAAACTCATGTATTCCTCTTCGATATGAAAGGAATGGTTGATGAGTGAGTAGATCAGCGAGGCTACGATCAAAAAGATAATGGGCTTTACCAGCCGGCTGCGGTTTTCTGAAAGGAAATGCCGCACGTTTTGCCCCGGCCGCAGGATGAGCTCGCGGATGGTATATAAAATACCTTTTTCGAAATGCAGGACATGCTCTATTTCGTGGATGATATAATGAGAGTCGACACGTTTGAGTTGGGCGGGTTGGCCACAGGCGGCACAATACTTACCGCTGAGCGGCTCGTTGCAGTTTTTACAGTTGCTCATGTATGCTTAGTTGTTCGTAAGGGATGGATCTTTTACCGCAGGTTGCAGAGCATTGCCTAAGGCTTTTGCCCATGAGACCGGTGGTCTAAAAAGGCTGCAAAGATAGATTAAAAAGGAATTGGAGGATGGGCAACTGTTCGGGTTTGTCAATTGGTGATACCAATAATAGAACGATGCTAAAAAAGAAGCGTCACCTTGTCCCAAAGGACTCCCCTGGAGAGCGAAGCGCAGCGGAGTCGAAAGGTCTCCTGAATAGAAGCAGATTCCTCATCACTTTCGCAGATTGCGGACATGTTAATTGGTAAATAAAAAGTTTTTACAATCATCTTTGGCTATCTTTTATTCTATTCTCAAAGTTCTTGTTCGTCTATCTCAGTCGGCAATGCTCCATAATCAGTTAGCAGTTTATCCAATTTTTTTAACCGATCGAGCAGGAAGGTTTTGTTTTGGAGCTCATCTGGCGTTAACTCTATTGTCCTCCCGAAAAACAAATCCTCCTGTAAGTCATGCTCCTCAATTAAACGTTTCATTAAACCGAAATCTCCAGATATATCTATGCAGGGAACAATTGAAACCTGAACAGGTACCGTTTCGGGATCTATTATATTAAGCCGAAAGAAGTAGTTATTAACCCTTCCTATTAAGAATGTTTCAATATGGCTATGCAAACTGCCTAAGCCATTGAGCCGACCATAGAATGAAAGTTGCTTAAATGCAGGTTGATCAAATATTCGTTTCCTGGCCGCCAGGGATTGATAGTTATTTACAACCGCTGCAATAATAATTGCTAAAGTGAAAAAACCAGCGTATAAAATGGCTTGGGGAATACGTTGAATAAAAGAATTTAACAACCATCCATTTATAATTATCGTTGGTAAAAACATAAAAGGAAAAGACACGGCAAAACACAACAGCCAGCCGCGAATCAACGTTTTCCAATCTAGCATTAGTAAAATTAATAAATCTCTCATCGCCTAAAGTTGATCGCCGTTAGTTTTATGTTTTGCAGTTCTTAATCATTAATCCCAGAAAGATAGGGGAATGCGGGATATCGCATCAAACATAAATGAGCTGAAGACTACTAAGAAGGAGATTTCTCACTTCGCTCCGCTGTGTTCGAAATGACGGCAAAAAAGTATCACTTTTCTTCAATAACGGACTTCAGATCCTTAAGCCTCTGTTGTACATTCTTCTGTAAATTTCTCTTTATGATGCCGGTTATCATATTAAAAGGAAACCGGAGCTGAAAGGAATACAAAAAGATAACTTCTGTTTGTTCTGCTTCCATTTCCTTAAAAGTCCACGAACCTAAAAATGACTGGAACATAAAAGGCCCTTTAGTCATTTTGATAGCGGTGGCCCGCGGCCGGTTGAAGGATACATATTGGGTTTCCATACCCAGCCCGTTCTTAGCCACGCACCAGGCTTTAACACCTATGCCTGCCGCCCGGGCTCCATCCACCAGTTCTGCCTTTTTCAAAAAGCTGTCCCAGCTTAAACGGCGGTCATAGTCCTGTGTGTAGTCAAAGGCTGTTGCAGCACTACATTGAATGATTATGCCCGTGGTGAATTTAATGTTCTTCATTAATAACTGTTCTATTTTTAATGAACCATGTTCTATTTCTATCTAAGAGATGTTATTACTGACTTGATTTCTTAAACTGTATATTTCATTAATTCCTTTTTTTTCGCCGATCGCCTCAAAACATTTCTCTAAATCATCCACAACTTGCAGCGGAATAAATTTTAGATATTGATCTCTTACTTTTTTAAATTCATATAAACACAGATAACGACCAAGACCTCTTCTTGCCTTGTAGTTACGATCCGACGCTAAATAAGCAGCGATAATGTCTTTGATCTCAAACTGTTTCAGAATATCAAATGGTATCTGTTCATAAACGGGGTAAGCATTCCAAAAGCTATCGGTCTTTCCAAAAATTTGCAGTAGTACAATTACTCGCTCGTACTTGTCTGGATATGCTGCATTTAAGTTTTCGATAAGTAGTGGCATAAAGCTATCATCCAAATTAATGATCTGACTGCGGTATTGTCTGAAAAATGCAGGCGCCATATCAAACCAATTATCTTCAGCCACTGCTTCGGCCTTCATTCTAGTTTTTTCTTCAAGCCGATCTTGTAAGGGCTCACTAAATCCCAAGCCTGAAAGGAATGCTAATAACTCATCGTTTTTCAAAAGCTGCGCATCTCCGTTCCACTGATCATACCGGATAGACTCCCCATGATGAAAGCCGATTGTCGCTTTTAATTCGGTGTTGGAAAAGAACTCAATGGCATAAGTTCCGAGGCACATGCAATAAAAACCAGCTTTAGCCTCATCAATTTCTAACAATTGAAAGAATTGATCAAGATAATTAGCTTCTGTGATTCTAAATAGTATCTTATCCGACAATGCGCTTCCATTATATACACCATCATCTTTGATAACAACCGCATCGATATGGTGGAATAATAACCGCAAGCTTCGATTAGTTGGAGCAGGAAGTTTAATCAACTCTTCCAAAGCTTTCCTATTTGTTAGATCCAAAATTGGCATGCCTGAAAATTATTAGTATTAGTACTTGTATTACTTTTTTTCGCATTTACATTTTCTCATTCATCAACTGTCTAAACCGATCCTTATCGATTGGCTGCACTGTTATAATTTTTCTCGCCCTTGCTGGTGTTTTTCACCAGCAAACTCTCCAGCCTTCAAGACCTCAATATCTTTTCCATCTTCCTGCCTTTAGCAAGCTCATCAATTAATTTATCCAGGTAGCGGGTTTTTTGCACAATAGGGTCTTCGAGCTCTTCTACCCGGTAGCCGCAAATAACGCCGGTTATTTTTGAGGCGTTGGGATTGATCTGCGGCGCTTCGTTAAAAAAGGTTTCAAAGGTTACTTTTTTATCGATTTGTTGCTGCAATGTTTTGGCGTTGTAGCCGGTGAGCCAGAAGATAATTTCGTCTACCTCCGCTTTGGTACGCCCTTTCTTCTCTGCTTTTTGAATGTACATGGGATATACCCCGGCAAATACCATTTTGTATATTCTTTCTGAGTGATTCATGGAATGTATTGTTAGGATTTAGCTTCTATAAATTAATGTTTAAACCGGCCTGTCATTGTTGTTTTACTGATTCGTGAGGACACGAATCAGTGCCGTGAAGACACGAATCGGCGCCATAAGAAAACGAATCAGTGCTGTGTAAACCGGCCTGCAATTTTTATTTCCCAATTACACAAAGGAAAGAAAAATTACATCAAAGATTATTCCTGGCCAAAAAATATGCAGATGTGCTAAGCTTTGGAGATTGGTATTGCTGATTCGTGAAGACACGAATCAGTGCTGTGAAGACACGAATCAGTGCTGTGAGGACACAAATCAGTGCTGTGAAGACACGAATCAATGCCGAAGATACAATCAGTGCTGAAGACTCGGATCAATGCCGGGAGCACACCAGTCAGCGCTGCAAATCAATGCTGCCGGACGATAAAAATATCTACAGGTTACAAGCCAGCTTACCAAGCTGCTGCAGTTTGGTGCCCAGGCTATCCGTCCACGGCAGACCGACACAAAGCCGGATGCAATTTTGAAACTGGTCCTGTAAGGTAAATATTCTCCCTGGCGCAATGCTGATGCGCTTTTTCAACGCATCGTTGTAAAGCTCAGCTGTATCTATTTTCTTCGGAAACTCCACCCATAAAGAAAGGCCTCCCTGCGGCTGGCTGATCCTGGTACCCTGCGGAAAATAGTTAGCAATCACCTGTGCATATCGATTGTAGTTTTCCTGTAAGGTTTTACGAAGCTGCCGAAGATGGTTGTCGTACCTGCCGGTAAGCAAAAAATTTCCAACCGCCTCATGAATAATAGTAGTAGCAGATAAAGATTGAATAAACTTCATCCTTAATATCTGATCTTTATATTTTCCCGGAGCCACCCACCCTACCCGGTAACCTGGCGCTAATGTTTTGGAAACCGCACCACACCATAACACGTTACCTTCCTTATCGAAGGACTTACAACATTTAGGTCGCTCCGCGCCAAAATGCAGATCGCCATAAGTATCATCCTCGATCAATGGAATATTGTGTTGCGCTAAAATAGATACCACTTCTTTCTTATGCGCGTCCGGCATACAATACCCCAGCGGCGTATTAAAGTTGGGTACCAAAAGACATATATCTATTTTAGGCAACAGCTTTTTAAAAGCATCCATCTCTATTCCCGTAACCGGATGTGTAGGTAGCTCCAGAACCTTTAAGCCAAAGCTAACGGCCAGTTGCAAAATGCCCGGATAACAAGGGCTTTCCAATGCCAGGGTATCGCCGGGTTTAGCTACAGCCATAAGGCACAGGGCCAGCGCATTCATACAGCCATTGGTAGTAATGATATCACTTTCTTTTAAGCGTCCGCCCCAGTTCAACGAGCGGGCTGCCACCATTCTTCTTAGCTTTTCGTTACCCTGCAAAGGCTCGTACTCGGTACCCCCATCTTTGAGCTCGCGGGTGGCAGCAACAATTTCCTTTCTTAACTTGGCCAGTGGCAGCAGATCGCCCGAGGGCACACCGATAGAAAAAAGCGTGAGGTCTTTATGAGCGATGTTAGAATAAACACTATTAATGAGCTGATCTGGTTCTGCGCTTTTGGCAATAGCCAATGGCCTGCTGGCTTCAGGCAAAGGCAGCTTCATATAGCCGGGCATGCTTACGAAGTATCCTGATTTAGGTTTAGATTCTATCAGGGATTGCGCTTCCAGCTCCAGGAAAATTCTCTTGGCGGTATTGATACCTATGCCATGCTGTGTACTTAACATCCGAACCGATGGTAGCCGGTCTCCCGTTTTTAAAACGCCGTTCCTTATTTGATGCGCTATGTTGCCTGCTATTTCGTTATATAAAAATGCCTTCTTCACATTGCAAAGCTAACTGTGTCCATCAATATATCAAAAACTGTGGCTGTGTTTATCTATGTCCTTTACTGAGCTTTGTTTTTTAAATCAATACCATGAATGATATAAGCATTGTCCGGGCAAAACAATTAAATGCCAATGGTTGGCTGAATGGTTTTATCGGCGTTTTGTTGTTTAGCGGATCATTGCCTGCTACCAAGCTGGCGATACTGGGTTTCAGCCCTTTGTTTCTTACGTTTGCACGCGCCAGTATTGCCGGACTGCTCGCCCTGGCGGCATTAACCATTTTTAAACAAAAGCGCCCCAACAGAAAACAGATCATTCCATTGATCATTGTTGCGCTGGGTGTGGTATTGGGGTATCCTTTATTGAGTGCGTTGGCCTTACAGCATATTACATCCGCTCATTCGATTGTATTTGTAGGACTGCTGCCGCTTGCCACTGCCCTGTTTGGCGTATGGCGAGGCGGCGAACACCCCAGGCCTTTGTTCTGGCTGTTTTCCATTGCCGGCAGTTTATTGGTGATCGGTTATGCGGTGGCACAGGGCCTTACCGCTTCACCCGTTGGCGAACTGCTGATGCTGGGTGCTATTATTGTATGCGGGCTGGGTTATGCCGAAGGCGCTAAGCTCTCCAAAACCCTCG
>JBCNOR010000200.1:0-8328 GCA_039593785.1 Niabella sp.
CCGATCCAGTGCTCGTCCTTCTCGGTGTCGAGCATGAACTTGAAGAACACCATCAGCAGGAACGCGCCGCCGAACGCCGATACCTCGTGATGCGCGGACGCCCAAACCCCCACTTCCCACTCGCTATTTCCCACTAGCTATAACCCCAAACCTCCTTTTAAACGCCTTCCCAAACGCCCTCGAACCCGAATAATCCAGCTCCAGCGCCACTTCACCCACAGCCATTCCTGCGGCCAGTAACTCCTTCGCCTTCATCATCCTTAACTCCGAAAAATATTGATACGGCGACACACCAAACAAAGTTCTAAACCCCCGGTTCATATCGCTCTTATTCATATACACGCGCCTGGCCAGCATCGCACTCCCCGGGTATTGCGGCATCAGCTCATCAATAATCGCCCGCACGCTGCGGATCTTTTTCATCTGTTCGCTGGTCAGTTTCACCTTCTTATCGCTGGGGATCTCCTCCGGGTTTACTTCGTCATCTGCCACATCTTCGTTTTTAATGATGAATAGTGAGTGCTAAGTGAAGGTGGTACTACATTATTTGTAGGTGCGCTTCATGTAAACAGTGCGGCTCCTGGTCTTGATCACTTTAGGGATACGTCTCTTCGCGATCTTCTTCATCAAACCATGTTCTCCATACTTCCGGCTCATACTATAGACCTTCTTAAACAAGAGCGTACCAAGTACCAGGATGATCAATAAGCATACATACATATTGACGCCGATGATGTATAGTATCGCAAAGAGTAGGAGGAGAGTGACTAAGCCACCACTCAACCACCAGATATATTGCGCCTTAAGGCCTTTAAATACTACGGGCTGATTCACGCCCTTGTTAATCTTGTATACACTTGCCATTTTTAAAATTTAAATAATTAAAAAATGACTATCGACTATAGGCCATGGACTATGGACTTTCTACAACTAAAGCCCAAAAAAACTCCTCAGCACCGTCGCCACGATCACGAGGAAAATACAGCTCCCGAACCAGCTCGCCGCAACTTGACCCGTCTGCGGATCCCCGGCACTCCATCGCTGATATACTCTCACTGCACCGATTAAACCGAGTACTGCTCCTACAGCATACATCAGGTTAATCCCCACATCGAAGTATTGCCTGACTAGAGAATTTGCTTCTTCAATACCGGCCGATCCGTCCTGCGCATTAGCATAAAGACCTGAACCCATAAGGATAGCACATAGCAATCCCTTAATTTTATTGCCGCTGAAACGGCTCATCCTCCACGTATTCATACTCACAAATAATTTTCAGCTTCAAAATATCCCCGGCTCCCTCTCCTTGTCATGGTGAGCTTGTCGAACCATGGGAGAGGGGCTGGAGACAACCAGCCGCAACTCGCAGTCTTCGGGAGACGATCAGAAACCAAAGAGGCAAAGCTGCAGGCAGGAATATGGTGGCCTCCATACCCGTGCCCTAAATCCCACCTTATCCTTACTCCTTCTTTGGGCAGGAGGCCATATCTTAAATTATTTCCAAATCGCTTCTATCTCTTCCTCGGTTAGGGTTACACCAAACCGGTAATCCGCTTCTTGTTGTATATGATTGATAAGCGATATTTGGAAGGACGTGCCTTTAATAGTCGGATACTTTTGTGCCATCTTTCGAAGGTCTTCGATCAGTTTGCCTTTATGGATGGGTGCATTGGTCACATTACTAAATATTACTTTCCAATCCTGCATGAGTGCATACACGGTGTCGTAAATTGTAGAAACCTTATCCATTTGCGAAACTTCGAGCTCTTTTGCATCGACGTCCTCTTCTTCCATGGGAGAATCGCTTAATCTTTTAAAACGGCTGGCCAGCTTCAACACCTCCTGCCGGTAACACACTGCCAGCACAGCCGCGTAATAAAAAATTAGAAATAGAATTGTATAACTGCCGAGTTGATTCCAGGTGATTAAGCTTTGCATACGTTTACTTTATATAGTTGTGAACCGTATTTATATAGCAAATAAACACTCTGGAAAAAGCCTTTTCAAGTACAAAATATTTGTACCTGAGTTGTACCTGTTGGCATACAGGAGCTTAGCATCAAAACAAAATTAATAATCTTTTATGGCCTCTACTAGTTCATGTAGGATAGCTATTGTGGCATCTTTATCCTTGATCTCTGCGTTGTAAGATTTACTGCGCATAGAATTATAAGATAGCTCGTCGCGCTCGCTAGTAGCCAGGTATGGTACTACTGTTCTGAATAATTGATTCATCGATGGTGTAATGATGATACCCTTGTCATAGGCAGCTCTAAGTATTAAAGCCAACTGATCCACGGTAAAACTACTTTTGATCTTTTGTTGAGTTTTGTCACCTTCTTTAGCAATATTTGTATTCTCTTTCGTTCTGTGGATATTTCTTTCCGAGGTGAACCAACGTGATAAGTAACAATAAATGTTTTCAGCAAAAGGATCAAATGCCAAATTACTGGATTGAGGAAGTTGATTGAAGATCTTTTCTAGCAATTTTAAATGAGTATACTTGTCTGGTGCTTCATTTACCGAATCGACAATTTTATTAGTGATGTAACTAACGAATTGGTGTGAATTAAAATTAACTGACACTAATAAGAAATCTAAAGTGTGAAGGTTATCCATAACCAAGCGAATTTCTTTGATGGAATTTATGTACTTGCCTATTAATCCTATATATCGATAGTCTGTGTAAATTCGGTTATCCAGTAGATCCTCCTTAAGTATGTTTATTAAAGAATTGCCATTCAGGATCGGATCAAAGAGAAGCGTTAAATTAGTGATGATATTACTTAAGTTGCCGTTCAGCACTTGAGTCTGAATTGGAGATTGTAAATTACTTGGCAAACTAATTAGGGGAAATCTGGACTCCAAATAGTTAAGGGCCTTATTGACATGAGCTTTTATTTGTTCCTGCTTTTGCGTATTATTCAGAGCAATTTGATGATTTGATAAGTCTGACAGGATGGAAACATAGATTTCATAAAGACTGGACGCTATAACTTGCCTTTTTTTGTAAGCTACTGGTCTTGATAATTTGTTTTCTAAAGAAATAGAGAGCTCAAGCAGGATGGATTCAAGTTCTTCTGTTGTAGTCTCCATATTGGATGAGAGTTTAACCTTCTCATAAATGGGATTGAAGTATAAACTGACATACAGACGCAGCCAGCCGATAAGATCCTGCTGGTCTTTTAAATTCTGCAAGCGCGTTTTAATAAGAGCCTGCTGGTTTAGTTCTACGGGCATCGTTTAATATAATTTATTTACCGTTAGAACACAAAGAGCAAGCCCCATTGGTACTTAATTATCTGTATTTGTATACTTCTTTTTTACTATTTTTCTGAGCTTCATTTTTATACACCCAGCTTAACACAGAGCTCAGTTTTATTAGAAACGTTTAGCTTTATGAATATATTTTGGATATGCTTTGCAACCGTTCTTTCTGCAATAAATAGCTGCTGGGCTACTTGTTTATACGTATTTCCCATAACTACCATAAAGGCCACTTCTCTTTCCCGCTGTGTAAGACGGAACTGCTTACATCTTTGTTTAAACCGCTCTTCCCGCGAAAGTCGTTCAAGTTCGCTGGTTCTTTTTTCCACTTCTGATAACAATGTCTGATTCCAGGTTTCTAATTTGGCTGTAGAAATTTGCAATTGTTGATAATCTGCTTTCATCAATTTAACATTATTGTTCAGATGTAATCCTAAAAGCAGAAGGAACCCTAGGTTGGTTGAAGTAACCTCAGCCCATTGCGGCAAGTCAAAGTATGCGATAAGAGGCAAACATAGCCAGGGCGTTAAGCATAGGCATAAAACAATGAGCTCTTCTTTCGCATTGATACTTATAAGGCTCCCATATTTTACCTTTACTGATTTTGCTGCGCTTACAATTACCCATGCAGCATATCCAACAGGTATGATCAGTATCTCTTTTGCAGTTGAAATATGCTTTGTTAAGTAGAGTATTGATACGAAGATTGCTAAAGGTAAAGCCAGAAAAAGTACAACGCCTTTTTTCACATGAAAAATCATTCCTTTCAGATTAAAGGCTTTATATACATAATAAGGAAAGTAGCAGGGCGTTAAAAAGCCAGTTGCATATGCCAGCGACTCCTGCAAGAGGTATGAGCCTGGTAGCTCAGGGTCAGGCAACAGTCCTCCGGCAATATTGTAAATTACCAACAATGATAATAGCGTAATGTCCAGTGACGTTCTTGAATGATCTGGACGAGTTGTTTTAAAAATGCATAGGTGCAGTAAAAGAACCAGCTCCACGAAAATAAAACCAAAAGTTACCACATGCATTTCTGTTCCCGGAAATAGCATAGCTTTCAATTTTATTAGTGTTGTAGCAAGTATAATGTATAGTCAAATTCTAATTGATTGTATACTTTAAATCCAAACTTTGTATACCAGGGTATATTTCGCTCTGTTGAAGTCTCCAGTACGGCTGTTCTATTTAGTTCACTGGCCCTGTCAATGATGTCCTGAAGTAGTCTCGAGCCGTGACCCTTTCCCTGGCTCATCGGTTTTACGCCTATATACCATATATGATAAAGAGGTAGATGTGGCATTGCCTTTGCTATCGCTGTTTCTCTTTTGATAGCCTTTGATAATTTGCTCAGACCTGTAACTTTTATCACTAATCCTAAATCAAGGAGTAGTTTTTTAAATTTGTTACCCTTCTTTTCGGGAAATAGACAAAGGGCGCAGGCAACCTTATCATCTGATAAATATACTTCTCCGTTTAATAAACAAACTTCGAATGAATAATTGATTAATTGTTTTAACCGCGTTGTCTTCAATTTGTCTTGTTTGATAATGTAGTTAACGCTTTGATTGGTTTCGAATGACTGTGTAAGAATGTCGACAATGATTACTTTGTCGTTTAGAGTTGCTTTGATCATGGTTGTAAGGGACTGTTATGTTTGAGAATGTTTTGAATGATTGGATTATAGGAGTGTTTGGTTAAAAATTATATTAGAAATACTTTATAAATTATTTTATTTGTATATTTGAATTTTATTCGTTACTAGACAGCTCTTACATTATCAACCATGCGGTTGACCTCTTGCGATGCATTCGTTTTATAGTGTAAGAGAATAGGTATCGCGTGCTTTTTTTTGTTTCAAATAATAAGCCATAAAGGTATTTTAACCTGTATTTTATTGGCAATCAGCAAAATTTGTACTATTTCTTGTATTGATCAGACTATTTGAAACGCCGTACTTAGCACTCAATAAAAAATTGTAAAAACATGTCACACTCCATTACTTTAAGTGAGGCAGTTGCAATGACTCGCCGATTTCGTGAGAACAGGGAAACTGTATTGATTCCTGATCAACAGCAAAAAGACTTGCTACCTCTAAGTGAAACATTTAGCAAGGATGCCATCCAGGCATTGCTCAACAAGCCAGATTGCACTGACTTGAGGATTTACTATGGTATGGATGAAGAACTGAAGCTTCACGCCGTTATTGTTGCATCTGATAGCAATAACAATGACATTCTTCCGGCAGAGTCCGATGATGAAACTACCGAAGATGATAGTATCGTCGATCGTGGCATAAGATGCCCACCGCAGTGCCCGGAACCAAGCCCCCTTAATCCAAGTTAAATAGAATTTGAGCTTTACAGTTTATGCGGTGATGTCTCTTTTTACAGGCATTCCGGCCCTCTACGCATTATATAAAAGCCGCAAACTAGATAGAACTGTCATCCCTTTTGTAATTATACTTCAGCTGAGTTTTCTATGCGAAGTACTAGGTTTGATATTAATAAAGTTTTACGGAAATAATATAGTCAGCTATGATGTCTCCGGTTTGCTGGGAGGGCTTCTGTGCACACTGCAATTGGCAATTTGGGATAAGAATAATTGGAATCGGTGGATCTATTTTTCCGTAGCAGGTATACTACCAGCAAGTTGGCTTCTTGAATGGTTGGTCATTCAGCAAACCAACTATTTTTTCTCTTACAGTATCATTTCCCAATCCCTGATTCTGGTTGCATTAAGTATCAATATCGCAATACGTCGTTTTATATTTAATGTTGCAGGTGTTGCCAGAGATGCCATCTTCATAATCTGTATCGCTTTCATTATATTCAACAGTTATGGCCTATTAACCGAATTATATTTACTTTGGGGCTTTAAATTCTATGCGACCTGGCACAAGTATATAGCAGGGATTTTTTCATTTGTTAACTTTTTTGTGAATCTTTTATATTTATACGCTCTTTCATGCATGCCACAGAAGATCCGGTGTTTCTCATAGCACTTTTATCATCTTTATCTCTTGCAATAATGTTTTTAACGCTAGGCATCCTTATTGCGAGAACCTACCGTCATATTCAGCGCAGGCAGCGATCTACATTTATGTCTGAGCTCGAAGTATTGAAGCGGGAACGGTTAAGAATAGCAACCGATCTGCATGATGAATTAAGCCCCAAATTAATTCTTGCATACCGCCTTGTGGAGACTGTTAATGAAAGTAGGGGAGAAGCTGCGGAATTACTTCCATTGGCTCTCGAAAATCTATCGAAGGTGTCTGAAAGGGTAAGGGGAATTGCAGCAAACTTGCATGATGAACTGATTCTAAAGGATGGACTGGAAAGAAGTATACAACAGTTTATTTCTCAGCACGAAATGTTAGAAACACTTCGCGTAGATTTTTGGTATGAGGTAAAAGAAACACTTTCAGATACTTCAATATTGCACCTTTATCGCATTGTTCAGGAAATGGTAAATAATACATTGAAACATTCAGGTGCGTCAGAATCACATCTTAAAATTATATCAAATGGAAAATATCTGATCTTTGCTTACCGAGATTTCGGAACAGTAAAGATAAATCAACCCATTAATGCTGGTGTTGGTGTCAAAAGCCTTTATCAGCGGGTCATGATACTTGGAGCAAATCTAACCTTGGAGGTGGACAACGGACTTGCATATTATTTTAAAGTTCCATTAACTAAGCTTTATTAACACAATGGGAGGTACAGGAAATATTAGGCTATTAATTGCCGACGATCAACCCGAGTGTATCGATGCACTTCAGCTGGCTTTAAAGGGGAGACCTGGTATTGAAGTGTGCGGCATCGCTACTAATGGTACAGAATTAATTATAAAAACGGGAAGGCTTTTGCCAGACGTAGTTATTACTGATATAAAAATGCCATTTACTGATGGTGTGCAGGCTACGGTTGCGATTAAGGAGATACATTCAGCAGTAAAGGTGATAGCACTGACACAGTTTAAGGCAGAAAGCTATCTGGTTTCAATGATGCAATCAGGAGCGGATGCGTTCCTTGTTAAGGATGTTAGTAGTAAAACGCTCGAGCTCGCCATTCATTCAGTACTAGAGGATAAGCCTTTTTTTTGTGAAACTACCAACAGAAATTTATTGTCATTGCTTCAACAAGGGAAATTAGGTAACAAAAGCAAAGACTTGCCACCTGACTATTTTGCACCTAATGAAAAGGAGATATTATTATTAATTTGCGAAGCAAAAACCAGCAATGAAATAGCAACCGAACTACGCCTTAGCTATAATACAGTGATAAAATACCGTCAGCGTTTAATGGAGAAAATCGGGTCGAAAAAATCTACTCATCTTGTTTTATTTGCTGTTGAGCATGGGCTTTTTAACCCAACGGACTAAAACCCGATTTTGTACTATTTCTGGGATTGACTTAAGGGGTGTTCGGGGCTTACCTTTATGAAGTAAATAAAACGATAAGGGGCCGGCAAATAATCATAGGTCCACCTATAATCACCCTCAATGCCTCAAACCAAAAATATGAATGCCACACCAACACCAGTGCGATTAACTAAAAGTTCAGGCAGTGTCTTAATACAAATATGCACCGTAATGTTAATTACTCTTTTTTTATATACAGCTTTTGATAAATTAAGAGACCTTAAATTCTTTGCGCGCATCATAAACGAGTCGGCCATACTTAAAGGATACGGATCTCTACTGTCTAAGGTTGTGCCGGCGTGTGAACTCCTGATAGCACTTTTGCTTTTCATCCCAGCTACGAGGAGACAGGGCTTGTTATTTTCTTTTGTTTTGTTGCTAATCTTTACAATATATATAGCAGTAATGTTGGTAAGCGGATCCCGATTACCATGTAATTGTGGGGGTATTATAAGTAGTCTCACCTGGACGCAACATATCGTGGTCAACCTGCTGTTCATGATTCTGTCGCTATTGGCTTTTTGGAAACACAGGCAGCAAAACTTGCTAGCCAGATACGTCAAATAAGTATTTCTCATCATTTATTTTTATTCATCTTTAAATTGTAAAAGCTATGCGTAAGTATGCATCAGGCT
>JBCNOR010000201.1:0-8315 GCA_039593785.1 Niabella sp.
CCGGCATTTACCAACAACTCCCTGTTAATGCATATTTGCCTGATGCTTCTTATCTGGCATCAGATATTGCTGAAACTCGTTTTACTATTTGTAAAGAAGGTTAAAGCCATTAAAACCTTATAAAAATCCAGGCATTATGACATTAGATTACGAATCTATTATCTATTTGAGAGGTGAATCAGGTTTATTCGGTGAAACAGTGGCGGCAGCAGGTGAAATGCCTTTTTCTTTCGCCGTAGTTTTAGGTGTTACCGAATTTATACAGTTGCCATACATTTTCACGCGAATGACAATTGTGGCAACAGGCATTTCTTTTAGTTCTTGGGCAGGCGCCGGATATAGCAATAGCCAGGCCGGTTGTATATTCGGAAAGTATTTACATTGCAACATTGACCAGCTGGACGGGCTCGGCTGAGATGACACTGGTAATAATAGCATTCAATAGTGAAGAAGTTCTTTGTGTACCGCATTGATACCACCAATAACTATTTAAAATCGCTCCCTTTTTTACCACCTGGTCGTGAGTATACGTTTTTGTTTTTTGCTGAGGTAAAATCTGGTAACCATCGCCCGTCCAGCAAATCATTGGGTTGTGAGACACTGATTTGATGTAAATGATTCTTTTCGCATCAGACAATTTAATTACATCGTTACTGATCATTTCCATACGCATATTTCTTTGCCTGGCTATTTTTTGTGCAACCGGCAACATCAGGTTTGCTGCTTCGGGCCTTGCCACCAGAATAATCAATGAAGCGGTTAGCAGGGTCATCCTTAGCCATGGATGCCGGGCCCGCGGAGGATTTCCATCAACTAATGCCTTTCCCCTTAAGCGGTCGGTTATCCAAATAAGAGGCAGCACATTATAAAAAGCAAAACAAATCATGCCAATGGCCTGGTGCGTTAACCCGTCCTGTACCTCACCCGACCACACCAGGATAATGATCCTGAAAATGTTACTGACCATATTTAATACAATGGAAACCAACAAAAGAAAAAACACCTGTGCCGGACTATGTTGTATTTTCAGTTTTCTTTCTTTAAGAAAAAGGATCATCACCACTATAAAAAAATTCACCTTTAGCATATCCAGGCCCATACATCCATCGCTAATGGTAATACCGCCTGCTGATGTATGTAGTATGCCCTGCCCTACCGATTGTATAGCCATCATTTTACCTGCAATCGTATACAACCAGCTTGCAAGCTGTTGCTTTATAAGGGCACTGTAACCATGCAAAAAACTATGAAGTGCCGGAGAAGTTAACCACACCAAAAGCATTGGAAGCATTATATCCTTACGGGCGAAGCCTCCTGCCAATAAAATAACCGCCGATAAAGTAGTTAAAAAAAATAATGAGCGATAACCTAAAAGAAAAGCGCCGGCAGCACATAATAATATTAATATGCCCGATACAATATTGAAAGATGAATAAGAAACTGCACCCCGGTTCAATAGTACCAACGCCAAGGAGCAGGTTATATACATCCATTCATTTTGAATGTAATATCCCATATCTCCCGCATGCATTACCAATACAACGACAAGCAGGCACGCAGGAATTACAAAAGCGAGGCTATGCCTTAAATGTCCATGCATGCTTTTTTCTTTTATAAGCGTAATACAATAAGCCTATTGCCCCAATAATGATTAGCGCCCATTCGTGTGGTTCAGGTACAGCGCCATGATTTTTCATATTTGCATTTCCCAGGCCATTGTTCTTAACATCAATCGCATTATTCTTATAATCTACCTGGGTTTCCAAAACTACCAGCGAACTGATCGGGCTTACAATATTGGCATCCTTAGCTAATTCGAGGTACCGCTTATTTTCAATTGCATCCGAACTGTCTTTAAAGTGATAGCTTTCCATTAGTTTATTATAGGCATACATCCTGTACAAATGATTAGTACCCTTACCTGTTGCACCTTTTGAATCAGCAGGTAGTTCCTGTATAGACAGTCCTGCCAACGGAATATCTATTGAGTTATCAGTGATGTTGTCTTTGATAAAGACGCTTTTTTCCAATAGCGTCTTGAGCTGTTGAGTGTTGCCATAATCAGAAACAATCCATTTTCTTTCATTGAGCGTATTCCAGAAATCGTTAGTAAAAGCTGACAAATGATATACCGCGCAACGTTGCGCCTGGTTCATTTTACTGATGATGGCTTTGCTGTAATCGGTATTCAGCAGATCTTCAAAATTGGGCGACACCGATGTTGATTTTGTAACGACTAACACAGTACTATCTAACGAGGCGACAGGAACAAATGAAAAATTCTGACGTTTTAGTTCATCAAATAATTCATCACTATTAGCAGGAGCAACGGTTTTCCATTCATTATTAAAATATACTTTTTTGGCCGGACCGTTTATAGCCATTACCGCATTCCATTCTTCTTTTGACCAGGCCTTGTTTACATCCAACACCAGGGAGCCGAATGCTCTTTTATCATACACTTTTTCATAAGGCACGGCGCAGTATTGTTGACCCTTCCAGTTAAAAGTGTCGTTGGATAAAGGTTTTGCAGGAATAGCCAATCTGAAATCGCTTGTAAATTCAGGGCGTACCCACCAGCCATTTTCATCTTTTTTCAATATCCCATCGTTTGGTATGGCACTATCATCAATCGTTTGCACTTTTACTATCCGTTCTGCATTTTGAATATCCTGTCCTATAATTTTTATGGGCCTATAGGAAAGTTCCTTACCATTAAGTTCGAGCGGGCTTGTAATACCTATTTTTACCTTGCGTGGCATTTCTTTGGTTACAGGAAAAACACGGAGACTTATTTTATTTCCTTCTCTCCATTGCACCAGGCTGGGATCTCTCTGTTGCACACCTACTATATTATTATATGCTTTCTCTGCTTTTTCTTTCGACGTCAGCACGGCTTTTTCTTCTATGCCATTTACCCAAAGTGACAAGGAGGTTACGATACTATGAGGAGGCATGGAAATGGTATAGATCGCTTCGCCATTTCCAAAACCGGTATTGCTCAGGTTAAAGGTAGTCTCGGTGTAAGCCAGCCGCTCTCCGGGATACAACATCACTTCAGTCCAAAGCCTGTCTGTTTTGACCGATTCTCCATCCCATAGTCTTCTTTCCTTAACCTGATTATGGTTATAATAAAATCCCAATACAGATAGCATTTCGTCTTCTGTCAATGACAGCCTGGGTACAAATACATAGGCCAGCTCTGCAATGGGATTATGCTTAAACTCAAAGGTCCTGTTACGCCCGGTATTAAAACGAAAGAATTCTTCGTTTGCCACATCCTGGAAAAAAGGAGTACTTAAATTATACAGGATTATATCTTCCAGTGTACTGTTGAACTCCAGGTTTTGGGTTAATGTTATCCACCCGGGCAAATCAGCTTTATGGTTATAATGTGCAAGCGCCAGCGAACGCTCCACCTTATTTACTACAGCGGTAAGCAGGATTATTTTTATAACAACAAACAGGATTACAGCACCAAAGCCGGAAAAGAAAGGGAAAATCATTTCACGGCGGTCTTTTAAATCCCTGGCAATACGACTACCCAAATAACAAAAGCAAATCAATGGTAAAAACACCATCCCTCCCATCCCCAATGCGATTAATGCCATAAGTCCAAAGGGCATTAATGCTACAAAATAAATGACAAACAGCAGCAACATGAACATAGCGATACCATACATAAAGTACAATAGTTTTACAATCCAACTTTGTTTTATGGACGACTCTACTGCTATACCCAATATAAACAGTGACGTTAGCATAGCTAAAGACCAGCCGGATATTTCCGGCACCATTCGCATTTCGTCATTTAATATAAACCCGCACCACATCAGGCAGCTTAAAGCAATAACGAAATTATTCCGGTACGGATGGGTGCCTCTTTCACCGGAAAGCAAGTTGACTATTAAATAAATGATGGCAACCAGGTACCCGGCAAGAAAAATGCCCATGGATTCAGAAACGATACCCTCCCGTTGATAAAAACCCATGGTATATATGATTGCCAACACCAGGCTAATGCCTATACCTAATAAGCTTAAAGCATTCAATTGACGCAGCGATGATTTCATAATTAAAATAAAAAGCACTTTGTAATACAAAGTATTTAATTAAAAAAAACTTTCTATCTATATCTGATTACCCCGGACCAGGCAGCAGCCTGATTTCATTTACCATCCGGTGTCCGATAAAATAAAAAGCACTTTGAGATACAAAGTAATAATATTGAAACCACATTTCAAAATTATTCCCGGATAAAAAAGCCCGTGGTTTAAACCATGGGCTTTTTTTATCGCATTTAGAAATTTTGCTTATTGTTCTGCCGGTTAACATCCGCCATTCTCTGGCTTGGGTCGATCTCAATGGTAGCGATGTCTTCTTTCTTTAAGTCGGTAGCAATAACATAGGTTTCGCTGGTCCAACGCCAAACCGGATAGACTTTACGGGGTATTGCATTCTCCTCCGGTTTTATACCATACATCAGATCCATTGGAATGTAATACAATTCCTGCTTGCCATCTTCCCTGGTAATTACCAGGTCAACAGGCATCGGCATCAGCCCTTTATTGCGCAAGCGGATCTGGATTTTCCCATTCTCTTCCCAAACATTGTCAATAGCATAATCGATCGTTTTTGTGCTGTTCACCCAAAACTCCTTGTACCAGTCCAGCTTCATGTCGCTTACCTTTTCGGCAATACGCATAAAATCATCAACAGTGGGATGTTTAAACTTCCAGGTATTGTAATAGTCGAGTAAGATCTTATCACGCCCTGACGCTCCCACTATATAACCCAATTGCTCTAAAAAAACCGCGCCTTTTGAATAGCTGGCAATGCTATATCCTGCATTGGTATTAAAATGATCTGCATGAGTAGCCAGCGGCTCTTCAAAATTACTGCGTGCCAGCTTGTAATAACTGTTATAATCGGCCAGGTTAGCCGTATCCCTGTTGCCGTTCTTTAACCAAACGCTTACAATGTTCTCACCATAAGAAGTAAATCCTTCATCCATCCAGGGATACAGGCTCTCATTAGTAGCCAGCACACCCTGGTACCAGCTGTGAAACCATTCATGCAACCAGGCTCCCGGGCTGGCCAATAAGGTAGCCATCGGATACTCCATACCCCCATCGCCCCCGGTTATAAAAGAATATTGTTTGTAAGGATAAGCCCCAAACTGTTTCTCCATAAACGGGTATGCCTTTTCAGCCTGCACTAAGATATTCTCCCAGTCTTCTGCTTTTTTGCCTGCTGTTTTATATAGCAAATGAAGTGTTATGCCATCTTTAATCACCCTGGTTTTATGAATAAATTCAGGGTCAGCCGCCCACATAAAATCATGCACATTAGAGGCTGTAAATTTCCAGGTAAGTTTTTCAGTAGCGGGTACCACTGGCTTAACACCCGCGGTCTCGTAGCCAAAACCAATCTGGTTGGCGTTTTTTAAATAACCGGTACCACCCAGTATATAATTTCTGTCAATGCTGATATTTACTTCAAACTCCCCAAAGGGACCATAAAACTCCCTGCCGACATACGGCGTAGGATGCCAGCCTTCTTTATCATAAGCGCAGATACGCGGGTACCACTGACTCATCGAATATCGCACTTTTGTAGTGGGATTGTCCCTTCCGCTTCTCCTGATCTGCAGCGGCACCTGGGCTTCAAACTCCATATCCAATACCGCTTTCTGTCCCGGCAAAATGGCTTTTGTCAATGGTACCATTAAAATAGTCTCCAGCTCCTCAAATTTCTGAGGAACCCCATTTAATTTTAAAGACTTTACCTTCTGGAAGCCTATTTCATCTGGCTTTAGGCTATCAATACGGCCTCTAACCCTCGGATCCCAGTCTGGTTTGCCGTTAATGCTGATTTCACCCTGGCGACGGCTACGGTTATCCATCATACTTCCCGGCTGAAAAGCATTCCAGTACAAATGATAAAATATCTTTGTTAACGTATCGGGAGAATTATTCCAATATTCCAGCTTCTGCTTCCCGGTAAACTGATTGGACTGCACATTCATGTCCACATCCATTACATATTTTACTTTCTGCTGCCAATATCCCTGTTGAGCCAAAGCAATTGTTCCCCAAAAACCGGCGAAAGCAACCGTCACAAGTTTCCTGATCATAATCGTTATCCTTAAGTACGAAAAGCGCAAATATAAAATATAAGTTAAGGGATTCCTAACCATTCAAATAATAAAGCGCCGCGATACCGCAGCGCTTTTGCTGTTATTTAAAACTTATCAAGTATCTGAATGAACGAACCAGTTGATCAGAACAATATACATCTATATCTCAAAAGAAGAGCAAGACATTCATTTATAAACACTTACCAATCCCTCATATCGATTCATTTAAGGCGTCCTCCCTGCTATTCATTATTCACCAATCATTTCCGTCATTCGCTATTCTTCATTTGTAACCCGCTTTCCATTAAAGCCTTCCACTACCAGCACAATCTCCCCTTTCACCGTTTTTTGCGAGAAATAAGCAGCAACTTCCTCCAGGGTACCCCTTTTATTTTCTTCAAACATCTTGGTTAGTTCCCGGCTTACACTACAAGGCCTGCCGGCGCCAAAATAAGCGGCCAGGTCATTGAGCGTTTTAACCAACCGCATGGGCGACTCATAAAATATCATGGTTCGCTCTTCGGTTTTTAATTTTTCGAGCATGGTGTGGCGTCCCTTTTTCAGAGGCAGGAACCCTTCAAAACAGAAGCTATTGGTGGGTAACCCGCTATTGACCAATGCCGGAACAAAAGCCGTGGCACCTGGCAAACTCTGCACCTCGATACCCTGCTGCACACAAGCCCTCACCAATAAAAAAGCGGGGTCTGAAATACCTGGTGTTCCTGCGTCTGTAACCAAAGCCATTTTTTTACCGGCTGCCAGTTGCTGCACCAGGTGTTCTACAATCTTATGTTCGTTGTGCTGATGGTAAGGTGTGAGCGGTTTGGAAATATTGTAATGATTTAACAGGTGGGAAGAGGTGCGTGTGTCTTCAGCAAGGATCACATCTACCTCCTTCAGCACATCCAGCGCTCTGAGCGTTATATCTTTTAAATTGCCGATGGGTGTTGGAACAAGATATAACATTATAAAGCTTTATTAGGTCTGAAAATTAAAGATAGCAGTACGTAAGCAATGAATATAACCGGTACTGCCAGCCATTTTAAAAAGATGATCGACAACACAGCGACCAGCAACAAAATAAACTTATCAGTATTGCTTTTTACACTAAAATTTTTAAACTTAAGGCTGATCAATGGAATATTAGACACCATTAAAAAAGATACGAGGGCAATAATTAGATACAAAACATAGGGATTAGACAGCCATGTTTCTGCCCAGCTATTGGTTGTATTGACAATAAAGGGCAACGATGCTATAGTTAAACCTGCTGCCGGTGTAGGTACTCCCTTAAAATAATAAGTCTGTTCTTTATCCAGGTTAAACTTAGCCAAACGCCAAACTGCACAACAGGGAATCAGCAGTGCCGGCAACAGATACCATATATTGCCAACCGGCAAAGCAGCTTTGGTTAAAGCCAATTGTAGCAGGCGATACATGATCATGCCCGGCGCTACTCCAAAGGTTACGGCATCTGCCAGCGAATCCAGCTGAGCGCCCATTTCGGACGTAGCCTTAAATAACCTGGCTACAAAACCATCGAGGAAGTCAACCACCGCTGCAAGGAATATATACACTCCTGCCACTATCAACCCCATAGAGAAAGTACCGGCATCATTTTTAAACATGAATCCATCATCTTTAAAAATATAAATGATAGCGATGCATCCAAACACCAGGTTCAGCAGTGTAAATAAATTAGGGATCTGTTTCATTTTAGTTGATGGATCATAGCTGCCAGTTCATAGCTTTTGTTTCCTTATGAACTAGCAACCATTAACTATTAACCTTTTTTCATTAATCTTTCAATATCATCTGCCTCTATCGGAATATTCTTCATCAGATCTATATTGCCGTTTTTGGTAAGCCAGAAGTTATTTTCAATACGAACACCCATTTTCTCTTCTTCAATATAAATACCGGGCTCAATCGTAAATACCATACCCGCTTTTATAGGCTGATAAAAATTGGGGCCCAGATCATGTACATCGATGCCTAAATGATGAGAGATGCCATGGTAGGTATATTTACGGTATGCCCTGTTCTGAGGATCTTCGTTTTTTACATCTGCTTTGGTTAACAGCCCCAGTTTCAGGTATTGTTTAGTAAACTCGTCACCCGCTTTTTCATGGTACTCCGCAATGGTAATGCCTGGCTTCAGAATGCTGGCGCAATA
>JBCNOR010000202.1:0-8308 GCA_039593785.1 Niabella sp.
GGTTGCCCGGCCTTGAGGCTGGTCAGCGCGATGTTAGATACTGACACTTGATGCTGGATTGTTGCATTTATTCATTCTTTATTTTGTTAATAATAGCGGTGGTGGATAATCCCTGCACAAAAGGCATGATCTTAACTTCGCCACCATTGGCTATCACTTCTTTAGCGCCTACAATGGTTTCAATATTGTAGTCCGCAGATTTTACCAGCACATCGGGTAACAACGCTTCGATCAGTTTAATAGGAGTGTCATCATGAAATAAAACCACGATGTCTACGAATTGCAATGCGGCTAGAAGAATGGCCCTGTCGCGTTCACTAATAATAGGGCGTGCATCACCTTTTAATCTTTTTACCGAAGCATCGGCATTCAAGCCAATAATCAGCTTATCACCATTAGCTCTTGCATGGGTAAGCGACTTTACATGACCTGCGTGCAGGATATCAAAAACGCCATTTGTGAAAACAACTTTCTGTTGTTTCTCTTTCCATTTTTTTCGTAATACTACAGCATCTTCCAGGGGAAGAATTTTGCTCTCCACAGCAGCTTCAACGGGGTTATTCGTGCTCATTGATTAAAGATAGTATTTCATCAATAGTTACAGCTACACTACCTACTTTACTTACAGCAATAGCTGCAGCATAATTGGCCAGCTCACAGGCTGTAGCCAGGTCCAGGCCACATGCCACAAAGTATCCCAGTGAAGCAAAAACAGTATCTCCCGCACCGGTAACATCAAATACTTCCCGGGCTTTCACAGGGAAGTCGTGGTGCGATTTTTTTGATATCAGCGACAGGCCTTCCTCGGAGCGGGTTACCACCAGGTATTGTGATTTGGTCTTTGAAATAAGCTTACGTGCAGCTTTAATCAATTGCTCATTCGTTTCTATTTTTTCTGTGACGGTGGCCTCGGCCAGTTCTCTTTTGTTAGGTTTGATCAGCCAGGCTCCGGCATATTTTTCGTAATGGAGGCCTTTGGGGTCTACCATTACTTTTTTACCGTTGTCCTGGCATAGCTGCAATAGCTTTTGCGTAAAACTATAGGTGAGCAGGCCTTTATTGTAGTCGGAAAGTAGTACTATATCGGTATGCCTGAGTTTCGCCTGTATTTTATTCAACAACCGGGTTTCAATGTTGTCCTGGATATCGGCAGTCGTTTCCCTGTCTACACGCAACAATTGGTGATTCCCCGCCATGATACGGGTTTTTAGTGTAGTGGGTCTCGATTTATCTGTAACAATGCCAGATGCATCAATTTTTCCGGTTTTTAAAAGATTGAATACAGTTGAAGCAGTAGGGTCATCACCCGTTACGCCGCAGATGGATACTTTCGCATTGAGTTTGAAAAGGTTCTGCGCTACGTTAGCGGCCCCGCCTAATGTAACTGTTTCATTTTTTACATTCACCACCGGTACAGGTGCTTCCGGCGAGATGCGGCTTGCCGAGCCCCATATGTAACGATCTGCCATGATGTCTCCTATAACCAGGATACGGGGCTGACTTTTAGCGCTCCGGAGCGCGAATACTTCTTTTTTATTGATCATGTAGTGCAAATAGTGCACTAAAGTAAAGTATTGTTCCAAAAAGGCAAGTTTTATCCGTGATTTAATACATTGTAGCACTCTAATTGTTTAAAGTCTGTATTACATACAATATTTTTCTTATCTTTTGATAAATTTTTAATCATGTCACTCTTTAAAGGAGCTTTAATAGCGGCTTTTACGCTTATTTTTCTTAATGCTTGTAGTAAACCTGATGACACACCAGTTACGCCAACTGTACCGATGCCAGAACCTGAACCAGAAGTCCCTGCAGATACAAGAACTTACCAACAGCGTTTAGCTGATTCATTGTATAAATATGCTCAACAAATTTATTATTGGAATGCGCAGTTACCAGATAGCGCTACATTTAAGCCGTTGAGTTATGGTCAATTCGATACATTAATAGGATTAAAAAATGAGCTGCTTGCGATTACTCGTATTGCTGTTAATCCTGTTACGGGAAAGCCCTACGAACAATATATGTCTTATCAAAATGGCATGAGTTCCGATGTAAACACAACAAGTAAGTATTCTTATATTGTTGCGACTTCAGATCTTTATGGAGGAGGTGTTGCAAATGTTATTGCAGACCAGGATAAAGTACAGGAATTAAAAATGACGCTGGACGGAAAAGAGAATGAACTGGGATTTACTATGGGGTTCGCACGGGTTTCTTATTTAGCTGGAACGCCAAAGGCGATGACTTCATCACCACAGGATAGTATAATAGGATTAGTAAGAGTTGTTACAAAAGGCTCACCTGCATGGAATGCTGGAGTTAGAAGGGGCGATCTTGTCTCGAAATTTAATGGGAATACCTTGACTTATGCGAATAATCTCACCCAAATTTCCAATGCCTTAAATGGTAGCAGCCTGGCATTAACAACCTATGATCCTGCCACTAAAAAGGAAAACACAATGTCGTTTAGTAAAGCGGTTTATACTTTTAATCCCGTTTTTCGCGACACGATGATCACTGTGGGAAGCAAGAAGATTGCTTATATAGCTTATAAAGCATTTACAATCGGAGATAATACACAACCCGCCTTACGTGCAGCATTTGATAAGTTTTCAGGTGCAACCGATTTGGTTATCGATTTGAGATACAATGGTGGCGGCTATGTGAGTTCTGCGGAGTTTTTTGCTAATAGTATTTTGCCAGCTAGCGCTAATGGTGGTGTGTTGTTTAAGGAATTTTACAATACTACCATGCAAAACAAGCAGGCTGTCTTATTAAAGAATCAACCGGTTTTTTTAAATAATGTCAAACAAAGCTACAGTTATTTTGATATTGATTATTCAGTAGCGGGCAACACAGAAGTAGTGAAGAAGGAAGGCAGTTTTAATACAGGAGGTACCATTACCAGTGTCTATTTTATTGTGAGTAGTAATACTGCTTCAGCAAGTGAGCTCCTTATTAATTCTCTCAAACCTTATTTTAACAACCAGGTTTATCTGATTAACGCACCTTTTTCCAACAGCGATAATCCCGATTATACTTACGGCAAGCCCATTGGTTTTTTTGAAATAAGATTAGGCAAGTACAGCATTTACATGTCCAACTTCGAGTCGAAAAATAAAAATGATGAGGGCGGTTATTACCAGGGACTGAAAACCGATATAAAGTCGAACGATGATATTCGTTACGATTTGGGAGATCCTAGTGAATCAAGCTTTTTGGCTGCAATCCGGAAAATTACTGGTAATATCACTTATCAGCCAACTGCTACAACCATTTCCCGCTCTGTTTATAGCATAGCAAGTCAGGTAATAGCGCCAGTTGGAAAGCCCACCAAGGTTTTCGATATGGTTGAAACACCAAGAAGAAAATAACGAAGACCAGTAATTACATTGAGTCTTTCAATTCTACTTTTGGTGGATTGTTGTTCAATTTAGGGTCTTTTGTATTTCTATCCGGTAAAGCTTCACGGGCAGGCGGCTGTGTCGGCTTTTTGGAAGTGCAACAGGCTGTAAGCATGAAGGCTAACAGAATACCTGTTAATATTTGATTAAATTGATTCATTATTTATGTTTGTTTTTAGGGGCAGCGGGAACATCCTTCCGATTGATTAAACGCGCTGAATCAGTCTTCTTCAATTTTGATCGTTTTAAGCCGTTCATATTAGGATCTGTTTCCTCTCTTTGCTTAATATAGTCTTTCGCAGACTTGGTACTGTCGGTTTGTGCATTTAACGCAATACTGAAAAAGCTTATAGCAAATAGTAGAAAGATTTTCATTATCCCTGATTTTACTATATAGATGTTTCCAACCTCCAAAAGGTTTGCAGCTAGCTGTTAACCGATATCGCCAGCCAGGCCATCATGCCCATGCCCGTTTCGATAGCATTTTCGTTAATATCGAAAGTAGGGGTGTGCACATTCCTGATATTATCGGGATCACTCATTACACCCAGGCGATAAAAGCAGCCTGGTATTTTTTGTGTATAATAGCCAAAATCTTCTGCACCCATTCTTATTTCCGTCTCCTCTACATGATCAGCGCCTAAAAAATCAATGGCCTTTTGTTTTGCTTCCGTTGTCAAAGCCTCGTTATTAAATACATTCGGATAACCCACGTCAATATGCAGATCCAGCTCACCACCCATTGCGGTAACCAGGTTGTGTGAAATAGTCCTTATTATCTCATGCGCTTCAAAACGCCAGTCCTCATCCATGGCTCTGAACGTGCCCATTAGCTTCACTTCACCCGGAATCACGTTGGTAGTGGTACCTGCGTTGAAAGCGGTTATTGATAATACCGAAGGGTTTAAGGGGTTTTTTCTGCGGCTGATTACCTGTTGCAGCGCAATAACCAGATGCGATGCAATAAGGATAGGGTCTACAGCAGATTGCGGAGCAGCAGCATGTCCTCCTTTTCCTTTAACCGTAAAGTACAGTTCATCAGCACTGGCCATTACTTTTCCGGCTCTGAAGCTCACTTTGCCTGTGGCCAACCCGGGATGCACGTGCAATCCCAATATAGCGTTAGGCCTTGGATTTTCTAACACACCTTCTTTTATAAGCAGGCTGGCGCCTCCGGGGTTTTTTTCTTCTCCTGGTTGAAAAATGAGTTTAACGGTTCCTTCCCATTCATCTTTAAGTTCACTTAAAATTTTAGCTGCTCCCAAAAGACAGGTCGTATGCACATCATGCCCACAGGCATGCATTACCCCTTCATTCAGGGACTTATAAGAAACGTCATTGGCTTCCAATATAGGAAGCGCATCCATATCAGCCCTCAGCGCAATTAGTTTTTTATCAGGGTTCCTGCCCTTGATCAATCCTATTACACCCGTTTGTGCTTTGGTTTCAAAGGGAATGGCTAAAGCGGCTAACTGGCTTTTTACAAATTCGGCAGTTTTAAATTCCTGGTAACTTAGTTCGGGGTTCGCATGCAGGTGACGTCTTACCTGTATAAATTCAGGCGCATACTGTTTTGCCAGAGATTGTATTTTTTCAACCATGTAGCAAACGTACAGAAAAATTTAATGTTTGTTTAATATAGCTGTTGCCTGATCCGTTAAAATAAAAAATCACGATGATTGAATATAAAAGCCTAGACGTATTTACGTTTGAACAGGAGGATCCTTTTAAGTGCGTCGTTTTCAATTTGCCGGTGCAGCCGGTCACTGCTGCTAATGGCAACCAGTTCCATTTTAAATTTCACAAAGTCTTTACCGATTTGCTCTACCGATAGCTTTACTTCGTGCTCTTTTTCCAGTTCAGGATGGGCTCTCAGCAGATCTTGCAGATCTGCTTCCAGTTCGTCTGAATGATGAGCTATGTTGAGAGGAAGCTCAAATTTTACATAAAAAAATTTAGACCGGTGAACCGACAGGTTGGTAATAGATTGCGTATAAAAGAAATTATTGGGAACCATTACAATGTCGTCTTCTTCATTCTTTAGCACGATATTGGATAGTGTAATGTCTTCTATCCTGCCTTTTTCATTACCTATTCTGATCCTGTCCCCAATAGAAAGTTGTTCCGAAAACATGATCAGTAAACCACTGATCATATTAGTGATATAATCCCGGAAGGTAACGGCTATCGCCATAGCCACAATGGTCATGCTGGTTAAAAACTCAACCGGGTTGATACCGAGGCCCACCATAAAAGCCAGCAGGAAAAAAGCCACATTTAATATGGCAGTAAGCTGGCTGATACCCAATACAAAATTGCCTCTTACCGTTTTTTGGGCATGCCTGGTATTGTAAAATGAAATCAAAACAAACCGGATGACAGATACAGCGGTACTGGGAAGCAGAAAGGTCCAGGCCCCGTTGATCATCTGGGTGATCCATTTATGTTGCTGTAAATAAGGGATGTAAACGCTGACCGCAAACAGTATTAAAGAGATAGCGATTTTAATGATAAAATACGGAGTAGGCTTTGCAGTCTTGGATTCTTGTTGACTCATCATAGTATTTATTCACAGGATTGTTCAAGCCTGTATCCAGGTCTGTTTTCAACCGGCAGGGTGCTGCTTACTCCTGTGCATCGGCTTCTTCTGGTTTTACTTCAACGGTATCATTCATAATAAAGATATTGCCAGTAAACATGGAAGACATTCTTTTTTGGTATGCTTCTGCTTCATTCCTGGAAGTGAAATTGCCGGCTTTTACTTTATAGTAAGGCGATTGATACCACATATAAGCTTTTAATTCAGGAAAATTGGTGAGAATTTTAGTACGCGCTGCCAATGCTTCTCCACGGTTATTGCTGCTTACTATCAATAAACGGTAACCTCTTGCCGTCCGGCGTTTGGACGTATTGCGGGTAGAAAGATCATTGGCTTCCGCCTGCTTTTTCAACAAAACATCAATGCGGGGGTCTTTATAAACATTAACGCTGCCCGCTGTTTGCGCAAACAAACCGGTTGTAAAAAAAAGAAGGGATACGAATAAAAGAGTTTTCATGACTAAATCTATTTATTTTCTTAGATTAGTTTTTTGGATAAAACGTTGCCCGCAAAATTAGTATAACTTGTTTTAAGTTGGGCTATAAAGCTAAAACTCTTGGTTATGAATGATAGTACTGAAATGGTAGGATACCTGGCCACCGTATTTTTGGTTATTTCTTTTTTACCGCGAAATGTGCGATATATACGGACAATTAACTTTTTTGCCTGCCTGGTATTTGTAGTGTATGGGGTGCTGCTCGGCCTGAAATGGCCTATTGTTATCAGCAACGGTTTGATAGCCCTGATTCAACTGTATCATTTGTTTTTTAACAAGAAAAACGAACCGCAAAATAAGCTGTAAGTTTACAAGTTCCTATTTTTGCCGCTCAACAGCATGCAGCAACCATCAGTAGCAATAGTTATTTTAAACTGGAACGGTAAGAAATACCTGGAAGAATTTCTACCTCATTTACTATTGTCTACTTATGCCAATTACAGGATCATTGTAGCGGACAATAACTCAACAGATGATTCCCTGGTTTTTTTGCAGCAAAACTACTCTTCTATAGAAATTATCCGGCTTGCCGAAAATTACGGATTTGCAAAAGGTTATAACCTGGCGTTAAAGCAGGTGGAGGCTGATTACTATTTGTTATTGAACTCAGACGTAAAAGTAACGCCGGGCTGGATAGAGCCCATGGTGGATCTTTTGGAGCAGGATCAGCAGGTAGCCGCCTGCCAGCCGAAGCTGTTATCCTATCATCATCCCGGTTTTTTTGAATATGCAGGTGCAGCGGGAGGGTGGCTCGATCACTATGGCTACCCGTTTGCCATGGGACGTGTATTTGATGTTTCAGAAGAAGACCAGGGACAATATGATACCAGTGTGCCTGTATTCTGGGCCTCTGGTGCTGCCTTGTTTATACGGGCTCCTGTCTTTCATGAAGCCGGTGGGTTTGATAATTATTTTTTTGCACACCAGGAGGAAATTGATCTTTGCTGGCGGATACAATTACTCGGGTATGCTATTTACAGTTGTCCTGCAGCTGTAGTGTATCATGTAGGAGGAGGCACTTTACCTAAGGGTAATTCTTTAAAAACTTATTTGAACTTTCGTAATAATAATATCATGATCTATAAAAACATGCATGGATTACGAAAGGGATATGTTTTGCTGGCCCGGCTTTTTCTGGATGCAGTGTCTGCATTTAAAAGTTTGCTGAAGGGGGATGGGGGGTACTTTATAGCGGTATTCAGCGCGCATCTTTCTTTCGCGAAATGGATAATAGCAGATCAGAACAAAAGCATATTTCCTAAAAACAGAACGGCAAGGCTTAATGGTTATCTTCGCAAATGCCTGATCTGGGCTCACTTTGCAAGAGGTAAGAATAAGTTTTCGGAGATAGTGAAAGACAATTACGGGCACCGTTAAAAAATGAAGTAAATGCTTGTTTAATTTAGGTTGTTTCCTTTATTTTTGCAGCACAACATTATTATTACATGGAACCACTTGATGTAGAAAAAATAAAAGAACAGGAATACCAGGAAAGTTTACAGAATTATGAAAAGAAGGACTTTGGCCAAAGCTGGGTTAGGGCTTCTGCATATATCTTTTACTTAAGTATTGCCTGCTTTTTTTTGATGACCTGGGGTGGTTGCTACAGGCTGTATACTAAGAAGTTTGAGAAGCCAAAAGTGCATATCCAGGAGAGTACTTTGTATACTCCGAAATACAAATAATTTTTTTGAAAATTATTTTGTTATTTAAAACAAACCTCTTATTTTTGCATCCCGTTACGAAATACAGTAACACAAAAAACAAAAGTTCTTTATAAGCGGAAGTAGCTCATTTGGTAGAGCA
>JBCNOR010000203.1:0-8266 GCA_039593785.1 Niabella sp.
CGTAAAACTTCCGGTAGGCAGGTCTTCCGACAAGGCCACCCTTATCGGTTCAACGGATCCTTCTTCTACTGTGTCAGTTCCCTGGAAATTGTTAAGGGCTGTAGCCGTAAAACCAGGACTTACCAGGTGCACTTTGATATTTTCGCTTTGCAGCTCGTTGGCCAGTGAAAGAAAGACGCCATTAAGCGCCGTTTTGGATGCGCCATAAACAGCATCAAATGCCGAACGATATGGATTGGCAGGGTTGGCATTTAAAGTCAGGGAACCTAATGCGCTTGATACAGTAACAATTCTTGCTCCCCTGGTCTTGCGTAACAGGGGGAGAAACGCCTGTGTCACGGCGAGTGTTCCAAATACATTCGTTTCCCAAACTGCTTTCATCTCATTGATAGGTGCAACACTGGCACGCTGGGCACCAAGCACTTCTTCCATGGTACGTCCGGGTTTTCCGGCGTTGGAGATAGCAGCATTATTAACCAGTAGCGTAAGATAACTGGCCTCATTTTGTACTTGCTTGAATGCCGCCTCTATGGAATCTGCATTTGTAATATCCAAATAAATGGCTTTTGACTGACCTCCTATATCCCGGGCGGCCATCGCCCCCTTTTCAGGGTTTCTGGCGCCAACGTAAACGATATAGCCGTTATCGGCAAGCGCTTTGGCTATCTGGAATCCTACTCCTGTATTTGCTCCCGTCACGAGTGCAACTTTCTTTTTTTCTTCTTGCATTTCTTATATGTTTAGACAGCAAAGTTCTGCAGCGGTAAAGACATGTTTGTATCCAAAACGGGAAATACTGTAACCAAATTGAGGAAAATAAAAAGCCGGTCTTTCAAATCCCTTCTGTTGTTTTACAATCCGGCACATTAATATTTGAATACTAAAATACTTGCAGGCAACAACTATTAAAATAAATAAGTGGGTCAGTCTTGATCATTTTACAAGTTTCAAGCCCCTCGGTAGTTACTGATCTGGTAGAAATAGGTTAGCCTCAACGGATGGAAATTTGTGTTGATAAAATAGCAAGCAGCTTCTTATCTTCTTCTTTTTTGTGTTGACCACGAATCGCCATTGCCGTTATCATTAGTTCATATAAGGCTTTTAATCATTCGTGATTATGAAAGTCCATAACAGTTGAATAAAAGAGATATGGATTCATGGCATGTCATTTGGAAATCCCTATTTACCAGCTTTTTTAGCGCTTTGCATGGAAAACAGGTTTTCTGTATGTATATTGTCCACATCAATACCTCTGCCCATTGATTGAAAAAAGCTCAAATAAGGAAAAGGAACTTTTAATTGCCATTGCTGATGGAGACGAGAAGGCATTTGCCCTGCTTTACCAACAATACTATAACCAGCTGTCAGGATTTCTGCAAAAATTTTTATTATCTGAAACAGCCGCCAAAGATATACTACAGGAAGCCTTTCTGAGAGTATGGCTTAACAGGGATAAACTACCGGGAATCGACAATTTTAGTGCCTGGCTATATAAAGTAGTCAGCACAGAAAATCTTACTTACTTCCGAAAAGAGCTACGCTCTAAAACAAAAATCAGCAATTATGCACAGGCCATGGAGCTAAAGGAGCAGGAGTTGCAACATTCGACCTCTGCTGAGTTCAGTGAAATTAAAACATTAATAGCAGCCGCTATTGCATCGATGCCCGAGCAACGCAAAAGGATATATCTCCTCAGCCGGGACAAGGGGTATAAACCGGCTGAAATAGCCGGCCTGCTCGGGGTTTCGCAACCAACCGTTTATAATACATTATCCGCGGCCCTAAAGCAGATCAGGGAATACCTGTCCGATGCGGGCTATTCAATTCCGCTTAGTGTGCTGCTTTGTTTGAAACTTTTTTAAAAAAAATCCGGCAGGCGAATAGTAGTAAATAGGAAAAGTATATTCTTACTATCAGGTGGTGCATGGCATTTCCTAAAAAACGATTCATGGATACAGATCGTACCTATTATTTACTGGAGCAGTATTATCATCAGCGCATCACGGCAGCCGAGCGGGAGGAGCTGGCTCAAATGGTAACTCATTACGATAATGAGGTTTTGGTAGAAATGTTATCAAAGTTAATGAGCAACCACCGGGAAGTTCCACAGCAATTGGCAGGTTTGGATGAGCTACAACCTTATATCAATGAAATTCTTGCCGTTGATATCACCAGGCAAACGGATGAAAAAACGGCTACTCGCCCACCGGTTTCCCGTACCCAACAAAGATGGATCCGATGGGCAGCCGCCGCTGCTGTGTTCTTATTGATCGCATCGGTTTACTATTACGGGAGCAGGCAAAACACACGAAAAGAGGCAACCACAGCTGCTACAGCACCCATAGATGTGCAGCCCGGCCAAACAGGTGCTGAACTTACTTTATCAGATGGATCGAAAATTGTGCTGGACAGCCTGGGCAACGGGATCGTGAAAAAGCAGGATGGGGCGATCATTGAAATCAAAAACGGGCAGGTGCATTATGCAACCGATGCCCAGCAGGCTGGTACCACCTTATACAATACCATGACCACAGCAAAAGGGCGGCAATACCAGCTGGTATTAGCCGATGGTACCCGCGTATGGCTGAATGCCGCCAGCAGTATTACCTACCCTGTGGCTTTTACCGGCCAGGAACGAAATGTTACCGTAACCGGTGAGGCTTATTTTGAGGTAAGTAAAAACCACCACCGGCCTTTTAATGTAACAGTGAACAACGGCGCAACGGTAGTGCAGGTATTGGGCACTCATTTTAACATTAATGCCTATGCTGATGAGCCTTCTATCACAACCACTTTACTGGAAGGGCGGGTAAAAATAAGTGCCAGCGGCCAGTCGAAGCTGCTTAAAGTAGGCCAGCAAGCACAAACAAAAGCAGGTAAGGCTAAGATCGATATCGAAACCAGCGCCGATATATATTCGGTAGTAGCCTGGAAAGATCATTATTTTTCGTTCACCGATACCGACCTGCCCACTATAATGCGGGAAGTGGCCCGGTGGTATAATTTATCGGTGGTGTACCGGGGCAAAGCGCCTGAAGGTACCTATTCAGGAAAAATAGAAAGAAAACTCACACTCAGGCAGGTATTGAACCTCCTGCAGGCAGATAATATCCGGTATACGATCAGGCCGGGTAATCAGATTGAGATCGAATCACTTTAAAAACCAATTGACAGCAATGACGATGAACCGTTTGTACAGAACCTGATAAACAGGGAACGATTATTGGGGCCTTTCCCCAGACATGGGACAGGTAGATTAAAACGATAGAACAGATTTCACCTACTACAAAACAAAAAAACCGGGACTTAGATTGGCGTCTCGCCCGGTTTTATTCAAGGTCCTTTTAGCACTTGATATGCTCAATTCATAACCTTAAACGTTATAAAAGTATGACATTTTTTGTCTTTGAAGCGCTTCATTCTTCGCGGAATGAAGCCAGGAGACCCTTTGCCAAAATTATCCTATACATGAAGCTTACTATTGCTTTTATCTTATCAGCAATAATGGTGGCGAATGCTTCCGTTCACTCCCAGAATATAACTTATACCGGAAAGAATGTGCCGCTTATAAAAGTGCTGCATACCATTGAGCAGCAAACGGGTTATGTGTTCTTTTACAGAACGGCTGATCTTAAATCCATCAAACCCGTAACGGTTTCTATGGAACAGGCTGATATCCGTAAAGCCATGAATATTCTTTTGAAGGGGCTGCCCCTCCAATACCGCATCGAGGGTAATACGATAGCCATTACAAAAACAGCAAATGAAAACATTGACCATGCAAAGACCGTTCCGGTGGTCACGCCTGCCCCACCGCCCCCCCTGCAGGGTGTGGTAAAAGATTCACTGGGCAAGCCTATTGCAGGAGCTTCCGTTTCAGTAAAAGGCAGCTCGCGCGGCACTATTGCAGATGCAGCAGGGCACTTTGAGATCAATGCCGTGGCAGGAGAAACGCTGGTCATTAGTTTCGTGGGATATGAACCTGCAGAAGTAGCCATATCCGGGCAAAAAGAGCTGAATATTGTGTTAAGGCAAAAAACCGACCAGCTGGAAGAACAGTTGGTAGTGGTGGGATATGGCGCGGTGAGGCGTAAAGACCTGACCGGTTCGGTTGGCTCTGCTAATGTAACCGATATGCAAAAAGCCCCGGTGATCTCTTTTGAAGAAGCGTTATCCGGCCGGGTAGCTGGGGTGCAGGTCACTTCGGCAGATGGCCAGCCCGGGGCCGATATCAATGTGGTGATACGTGGAAACAACTCCGTAACCCAGGACAACTCTCCCTTATATGTGATCGATGGTTTCCCTATGGAAAACCCCAATACCTATAGCTTAAACCCACAGGAAATAGAATCCATCGAGATACTGAAAGATGCATCGTCTACCGCTATTTACGGAGCCCGCGGATCGAACGGCGTTATTATGATCACCACCAAAAAAGGAAAGACCGGGAAGCCCAAACTGTCTTACAATGCCTACTATGGCATCATGCAAATGCCTAAACGCATGAAGCTGATGAATGGGTATGAGTTTGTAAAATACCAGGCAGAGCGCGACTCGGCCAATGCCGCCAATAATTATTTCACTGAGGGCCGTACGCTTGACGATTACAAAAACATCGCGGGTATAGACCTGCAGGATGAAATGTTCCGCACCAGCTCCTTCCAGAACCATTTTATTTCCTTAAGTGGCGGTAATGCCAACAGTACCCGCTATGCCATATCCGGATCTATATTGAACCAGGACGGGATCATGATCAATTCGGGTTACACCCGTTACCAGGGCCGTGTGAATATAGACCAGGCGGTTTCTTCGAAATTAAAAATGGGTATTAATTCCAACTACAGTTATACCAAACAATTGGGTACAGCACCAGCTGAACAGCGTACCGGTTTCTTTTATGGCAACCTGTTGTACAGTGCCTGGGCATTCCGGCCCGTATCTGCCCGTAATGTTTCGATCGATCCGCTTGAAGAAGAGCAGAACGGCGATCTGTCGGATGATAATTTCCTGAACCTGATGGGCTTCAACCCGCTTAAAACGGCGCAAAACGAATACAGGGCGCGCATTTCGGATATACTCACTTCCAACCTGTATGCCGAATACGAGTTATCGCCCGTTCTTAAATTCAGAACAACCGGCGGTCTCACCAAAAGCCAGACCCGGAGAGAATCGTTCAATAACTCTCAAACACCGCTGGGCAGCCCGTTAACAACAGCCGGCCAGAATAATGGTGTCAACGGCTCGGTGATCACCAATACCCTGAATAGCTGGTTGAATGAGAACACGCTTACTTACAATAAAAGCTTTAATAAAAAACATAGCCTGAACCTGGTAGGTGGTTTCTCTATACAGGATACCCGCACCCGTTCTTTTGGTGCTGCGGCCAACCTTATCCCTAATGAGGCGCTGGGTTTGTCAGGCCTCGACCAGGGCCAGCCTATTGCCATTACTTCCCTTAGCTCCAGGTATACGCTGGCTTCCTTCCTGGCTCGCGCCAACTATTCTTTCGATTCCAGGTACCTGCTTACCGCTTCTTTCAGGGCTGATGGCTCTTCCAAGTTCTCACCCGAAAACAAATGGAGTTATTTTCCATCAGGAGCGTTCGCCTGGCGGCTGAGCAATGAAAAGTTCATGAAAAATGTAACTGCTATTTCTGATGCCAAGATCAGGGTAAGTTATGGTACTACCGGTAATAACCGCGTCAGTGATTTTGCCTACCTTACCCAGATAGACCTTCCGGCCGATATCGGTTATAGCTATAACAATGTTCCGGTAAAAGCCGCTATATTAACCTCCCTGGGCAATAAAAACCTGAAATGGGAAACAACCAGCCAGTTTAACCTGGGTCTTGACCTGGCGCTTTTGGATAATCGTATTTCTTTTACGGCCGATGCTTATAAAAAAGTGACTCACGACCTCTTGCTCGAAGCATTAACACCTTATACCGTTGGCTTTTTCAGCGCCTTTAAAAACATAGGTAAAGTGCAAAATACCGGACTGGAGTTTACAATTAATACCGTTAATATCAAGAGAGAGGGTCTTAACTGGAATACCAATTTCAATATCAGTTTCAACCGCAACAAAGTACTGGCCCTTACAGAAAACCAGACAGAGCTGTTTACCCTGGCCAACTGGAACATCGACCTGAGAAGTGTGCCGCCCTATGTGGCATCAATCGGCAAGCCAGTAGCTATGTTCTGGGGATATATATGGGAGGGCAATTACCAGTATGCCGATTTTAATCAGAATGCCGATGGCACTTATCTTGTAAAGGAAGGTATTCCTGCCTATGGTGCTAACCGTGCGCTGATACAACCGGGCAATATCAAATATAAAGATGTGAACGGTGATGGTATTGTAAATACCAGTGACCGCACTATCATCGGCAATCCCAATCCGAAATTTACAGGAGGGTTTACCAACGATCTTACCTACCGAAACTTCGACCTGAACATATTCTTTGATTTTTCTTATGGCAATGATGTACTTAACGCCAATCGCATCATTTTTGAAGGAGGCGGACGGGTGAACCAGAATATGTTTGCCACTTATAACAACCGCTGGACACCGGAAAATCAAAACAACCTCTACTACCGTACCGGTGGTGGAGGCCCCAGCGATTTTGGTTACTCTACACGTGTTATAGAAGACGGATCTTACTTACGGCTGAGAACTGTAGCCCTGGGCTACACGTTCCCTTCCAGGTGGTTAAGCAGCATAAAGGTCAACAGTATACGGGTATATACATCTGCACAGAACCTGTATACCTTCACTAAGTACTCAGGTTTTGATCCTGAAGTATCTGCCTATGGTAATTCGGCGCTGCGGCCCGCTTTCGACTATTCCGTTTATCCGCGTTCCAGAACCATCACACTGGGTGCAACTATTAATTTTTAAATGAATGGACATGAGACTATTTTTTACGATACTGTCAGCCTTATTCTTTTTCCATATCACAGGGTGCAAAAAATTCCTGGAAACCAAACCTTCCGATTTTTCTGTCCCAGAGCAATATTACTCAACCGAAGGAGAGCTCAATGATGCCCTTGCAGGATGCTATGCTTCGTTAGCGGCTATTGGTACTTACGGATTGTACTGGTCGGCATTTCTACCTCATGCCGACGACCTGGGATACTATAACAGTACCGTGAGTACCGCCAACGCGATGGTGTACGACAATACGCCCTCCGACACCTATTACGAATATGCCTGGCGTGATTTTTACTATGGCATCACCAGGGTCAATTACCTGCTGGCCAACGTAAACAGGCCGGTGATGGACGAGCAGAAACGCAGCGCCATTAAAGGGGAAGCCCTGTTTCTCCGGGGTTTCATGTATTTTCAATTGGTAGCGTCCTGGGGTGATGTGCCGCTGATACTCGAGCCCGTTGAGGACAGCCGAAAGGTAAACATACCCCGTACACCCGCCGCAGCCGTCTACAGCCAGGTACTTAAAGATCTGAAAGAAGCGCAAACACTGGTGAATACTTACGAGGCCAATGGCGGACCAGTACATGTAAGTAAAACTGCTGTAGAAGCCATGCTGGCCCGGGTGTATTTAAAAATGGCCGGTGCACCTATGAACGACGTTGCCAAATATACCGATGCAAGAGCCTGGGCGGACTCTGTAATACAGTCAGGTACCCATTCTTTAAATCCCAGCTATTCTAAAGTTTTTATCAATGAATCGGAAGATCTTTATGACAACACTTCTAAAGAAGTATTATGGGAAGTAGAGTTCTATGGCAATAACGTAGGCGCCCTGCGAATAGGCGGCCGCTTTGTCAACTACCTGTCCGTAACCAATAACAACGCTGCTATCGGCAATAGCTATGGCAGAGTAGGTACTACGGGATATCTTTATAAGTTATACAATACGGCCGACCTCAGAAGGGATTGGAACATAGCAGGCTTTGCCTATACCAATGGTGTAGAAATACCAAAGGCTAACACGGATATTTATACCAGGGGGATCGGCAAATGGCGAAGAAAATACGAAACGGTAACACCCAAAAACACCGATTACGGTCCTACCAATTTCCCGGTGATACGATACTCAGATGTACTGCTGATGTTTGCAGAAGCCGACAACTATTTGAATGGCCCTACCGGCAGGGCTTATGAAGCGGTTAACCAGGTAAGGCGCCGGGCTTATGGCCAACCTGCAGGCAACACAGTTAGCGTAGTAGATGCGCTGCAGCTGGCCACTGCCGGTAACACGGGTTATGACAAGACTGTTCGGGTGATACCTGTTACGCTTTCGGGC
>JBCNOR010000204.1:0-8235 GCA_039593785.1 Niabella sp.
TCAGAAGGGTCCCTTGCTACCAATATCAGGTTATAACCATTTTGTGCAAACTGCCTGGCGAGCGACAGACCGATACCCTGCGATCCACCGGTAATTAATGTGTAGCTGTTCATAGAATACATTTGAAAAGGTTTTTATTTTGTTTAGCGTATAGAAGGTGATCATCCATGAATACCACTCAAAAACGAGACCATAGTATCCTGTTTTCAAGCTTCATTTTCAAAGCCCGCAGCTAAATACAAAGTTTTAACATTAGAGGTTTGTCCCGGCTCCAGAAACAACGCCGTTTGCATCTGGCATTCTTTAATAGCCGCTGCATAAGGCTCATATAAAATGCGATCCAACCCGTCACTCGTTTCGTCAATGTCCCATATCCCCGAACGATGCCATATACCCGGATAATCCCAATCGGGCCGGTCTATAACCGGATAAATACAGATGCCCCAAAGGGGAACATTTGCTGCCAGTATTTTAATACACTCGGTGGTAATATGTTGGATCCATAAAGGGCGGTCTTCCAACGGGTGGCTGGTTTCCGTTATCACTACGGGACGTTTGTATCTTTCGTAAACATGCCTTACCTGCTCGCTCAGGCTTCTATATCCTGGCTCTTCCTGGGGCATTTTCCAATCCAGCCTGCGATGCAATGGATATGACCACTGGCTATTGTAGTAATAGTCCAGGCCAATGATATCCAGATACTCCGGCCGGCCATCCAGTTCCGGACATATCAACCCGCAAAGCATATCCAGTGTCTGAAACTGGTACCCGTTCATTAACTGCACCACGCTTAATGCATCAGCGTCTGTTTCATCAGCGGCTATATTTACCAGTGGTTCCACGGTCATGATCAATACATGTGGATCCATTTCCTTCATAGCTTTTACACCAGCAATAAAAGCCCGCATCAGGTGGTATTTTACATCCCAGCCCTTACCTGAACAATAAGGCGTGGTACAGGCAACTTCTCCCCCCAGCCAGGCAATAAAGTTCACTTCATTAATGGGCGTTACAATGAGCGGGCCCTCAGGTTGAACGCTGCGATACATGGTTACAAAAGAACGGCATAAAGCCACAAACCGCATAGTAAGATGTGGATGAAAAGGGGTAAGATCTGATGGAAAACCAAAGTGGCAAAGATCAAACAATATTTGCTTATCGCTTTTAATGGCGGCTTGTATCACCAGGATCACGGCCTGCCAGTCGTAAACACCTGGTGAAGCCTCTACTGTACTCCATCGTATACCCTCTCTTACCGACCTCATTTCAAAATCATCCAGGAGCCGGTAGTCTTCTTCCAGTTTTTCAAGATGCCCCGTAAGGTGCAGGAGGTCTACCCTGTCCCCATAGCGGTTGATCATATCGCAACATTCATATCCTGCCATCCAGAAGCTGGCAAAAGGATTATTATAAACCATTGGCTAATGATTATGTCCGTTAACAGCATGGTTGAGGCGGCCATTTGTTACACCTTCCAAAGGCAACCTGTCGGAAGAAGCAATTTTTTTGAACAATGCCAGCGATTGCGCCACCACCTGGTCCATATTATAATATTTATAAGTACCCAATCTTCCGGTGAAGTAAACATTGGGAAAAGACATGGCCAGATCCCGGTACCTGTTATATAAGCTCTGATTCTCTTTTTTAGGTATAGGATAATAAGGGTCGCCTTTATCTGTAGGATATTCGTAGACTATTGTTGTTTTGGGATGCACCTGTCCTGTTAACTTTTTAAATTCAGTGATGCGCGTGTATAATTGCGTCAAAGGGTAATTGACCGTTCCGCAGGGCTGAAAGCTTTCCGTCTCTAATGTCTCAAAGGAAAAATCGATAGAACGGTAGGGCAGTTTGCCATAACAATAATCAAAGAAATAATCAATGGGACCTGTAAAAATAGTGGCTTTATGAGGAATGCTGTTTTTGATATCCTTGAAATCGGCATTCAACATGATCTGGATATTGGGATGAGACAACATATTATTGAACATGGCCGTGTATCCGTGTAGCGGCATTGACTGATAAGTATCCGTAAAATAACGGTCATCCCGGTTATTGCGGGCAGGCACTCTTGCGGTTACGGAAGGATCCAGTTCAGAAGGATCCATATCCCATTGCTTCCTGGTATAAGTTTTAAAGAACTTTTCATACAGGTCCTTCCCCACACTATTCACTACCACATCTTCTGCTGTGGCTACCGGGCTTATATTTTCCGACCGGCTTTTTAAATAGTCGGCTACTGATGAAGTATCGAGGTCGAGGTTATAAAGGGCATTAATAGTATTCAGGTTAATGGGAATAGGAACCAGCTGCCCGTCTACCCTGGCAAGTACATGATGCTCATAGGGTCTCCATTGGGTAAAGCGGCTGAGGTACATAAATATTTCTTTCGAATTGGTATGAAAGATATGAGGACCGTATTTATGTACCAGTATTCCATGCTCATTATAGTAATCATAAGCATTACCGGCTATATGATTGCGACGGTCTATAATCAGTACTTTTTTATTTAGCTGTGAAGCCAATCGCTCTGCCAGTACACTTCCTGCAAAGCCACATCCAACAATAAGGTAATCAAACATATAATAAGGTTTTATTTTGTTTCATAGATTGAGTAATAAGATGGTGCATTTCGCTCCAGGTACTGTCCCAGGACATTGTATCCAGGTAGGCGTCAATACGCTGCCATTTCTGAATATCTTTCGTAGCCAGTTCTTCTTCACCATAGGCGATAAAAGATGCTGCATCATACACAATCTTTACAAATCCCAATGTTCCGTAAGGATCTATAACATCGCGTATTGGTGTGGCAATAACCGGTTTTCCTGCCGCCAGGTATTCGGGTGTTTTGGTAGGGCTGATAAACCGGGTAGATTCGTTGATCGCAAAGGGTAATATGGCTACATCCCAGCTGCTGATATAGGCGGGTAATTCATCATATTTTTTAGGACCCAGGTAATGAATATTATTTCGCCTGGGTAATACCGCCTCATCAATTTTTACTACCGGGCCAATCAATATAAATTGCCACTCGGGCTTTTGGGCAGCAACTGCATCTATCAGGTCTATATCAAAACGTTCATCGATGACACCGAAAAATCCGAAACGTGGAAAAGGAATTTCATATTGGTCCCCGGTATCCGATTGCAGCAGGCGGGCTTTATGAAAATGGCTTTTATCTATACTACTGGGAAAGCAGTGAACCGGTGCCGATGATTGTGCCCGTTTATGCTCGTACAAGCTGCGTCCCCCGGTAAAAACCAGTGTTGCATTAGCCAACAATTCTTTCTCCAGTTCGAGCAAAGCAGGAGGTGCGAATTTAAAGGCCGATAATTCATCCATACAATCATACACCGTTAGTATCGGCTCCAGGTGCCTGCTGAAAGGTAATGCCATGGGTGTATAATACCAGCATATATACTTTCGGATGGCCAGGTCGCTGAATAATTGTTGAAGAATCTGCTCCATCACGGGGTGTGTATTCCCGCTGTCCGCATGGTTCATCTCGGGGGTGATTACCAAAACACCTGATTGATCATAGCAGAGAGAATAACCTTTATCACCGTTTTTAAATACCGGTTCTTCGATGTAGATAGTACGATACATTTGAGCAAACCTGCTGATCAGGTGCTGCGGGCGCTGGTATACAAAATACCAGCGCAGGTGTGAAAACACGATTAAATCTATCTTTTGATTCATAGAGGACTTGTGCCGGATGAGAACCACCCGATTTAGTTAATAAAATTGATTAAAGAAGAGGGAATGTATTAAGAGCATCCACCAATTTAGGGATGTCAATTCCTGTGCCTTAAGCGCTTACCAGGAGGCATACGCCTAATTAGCTGTAAATAAAGAGAGTAGAAATTTAAATTGCAAGAAACAGGTTGTAATAACTTCGGGGGCTGTGCATAGCCTTCTACAGGAGCGAAAATATTTCCTCAGGCAACGGTGCTGGTTTGTAAAGAATCCGGTTGTTTTTTCTATTGAATGAAGACATCACCCGGCTCCTAAAAAAGGTTAGCTAATCTTCCATAAAATTACTCAGCATCGTTTTAATATGCGTATAGTTCTTCCTGATTTCCGCCGTATATTTCTGCCTGTCTTCTGTACTGATTTCATCTTCTTCCAACAATGCGGTGGCGATAGCTATATTATTCAGGCAATTTTTTACATCATGAAATAATGTCACCAGTAAGGGATCATTCCTGTAAGCCATGTTTAAAATTTATTGCGTGAAAATACTAAGAATATAATGCCAACAAAAAGTGAACCGTATTTACGGCAAAATATCTACGAATTGGGTATAAAATTCCACAGTTTTGCTTTTTGAAGAGTTTTAATAAAACTTTGCTTGTTAAAGCGGTTTTTTTTGTTTTATTTACAGTCCCTTACTCTAATGTTGTACCAAACCGCCCGGAATGAAAAGAATACTCATCATAGACGATGACCCCTCGACGTGTAATTTACTCGCCTCTTTTTTGAAGAAACATCACTATCTTACCGATACCAGCCTTTCGGGTAAAGAAGCGCTTAACCTGATACAGGAAAAAAAATTTGACCTGATCTTTTGCGATTATATCCTGACAGATATACGAGGCAAAGAAATGTTTGAAAAGATCAAGCGTATACAACCTAAAACCTCCGTTATATTTATAACAGGCCATGCCAGTGTGCAGATTGCCGTTGACCTGATGAAGGCAGGTGCTTTTTATTATCTGGAAAAGCCGTTATTCCCCGAGAAGATACTGGAGTTAATGCAGTATGCCTTTGAGTCGAATGAAGTTCCTGAAACGGCCTCCAGGAGCGCTTCCCAAGCCGATGACGACTCTTACGTAAAAGGCGTCAGCTCTGCATCTGAAATGTTATATAGCAATGTAAGTCTTATTGCGCCTACTAATTACAGCGTGATCATTTGCGGTGAAACCGGTACCGGTAAAGAACGCCTGGCCAGGCAAATACACCTGGAAAGCAAAAGAGCGCATGGCCCTTTTGTAGCCGTAGACTGCGGCAGCCTGTCAAAGGAGCTTGCTGCCAGTGAGCTGTTTGGTCATGAAAAAGGCGCGTTTACAGGCGCTATACAAAATAAAACAGGTGCATTTGAAATGGCAGACGGCGGCACTTTATTTCTTGATGAAATAGGCAACCTTTCTTATGATGTACAGGCCATGCTCTTAAGGGCGATACAGGAAAAACAGATTCGTAAAGTGGGAAGCAGCAACGAAAAACCGGTCAATACCCGCATTATTGTGGCTTCTAATAAAAACCTGTACGACCTTGTTCGGGAACAACGTTTTAGGGAAGACCTTTTTCACCGGCTGAACGAATTCACCATAGTAATCCCGCCGTTAAAAGAGCGGGAAGATGATCTTGGACTCTTTGTTGAATCATTTATTGCTATGGCTGAGAAGGAATTGGATAAAAAGATCCTCCGCCCCGCAGCTTCCTGCATCGAACTGCTAGGTAATTATCCCTGGCCAGGCAATGTAAGAGAGCTCAAAAACTTTATTAAACGGGTCTGCCTGCTTACACCAGCCGGCACGGCTATTTCAGAGACCCTTGTTGAACGGGAATTGGATCAACTCGCATTGTCGGCACAGGTAGAAAAAGCAGAAGCGCCCGAATCAGAAATCGCTACCGATCATGATTTAAAGAACGCTTCACAAAAAGCGGAGTATCGTAAGATCATGGAAGTATTAAAGCGTGTACAATATAATAAAACAAAGGCCGCAGCGCTGTTGAATATAGATCGTAAAACACTTTATAATAAATTAAATCTGGAGAAAAAATCAGGTCAGAATTAATTCATTTCATTATTAAATCCTGGAGGAAGCAGGCCTGCTTTCTCCGGGAAATTTTTTGTCGGTGATCACAAAGGTTCTCGCTCCATCAATCAACTCTTCGTGCCACTCCCATTCATCCAAGTTAACCGGTAAATGTGCAGTGGCCAGGTAATGAATACTATTAGCGGTAAAACAAACTTTTTGTACAGGTGGTTTTGCATCTGGTTTCGTTATATCTCCGTCAGGAAGGAATCTCTTCATAAAGTTTTTGTTTAGATTGAATACCAGAATCAGCAGCGATTAATATTTTAAACAATTATTAACCTTAATGGCACTGTCCTGATTACCATCACCAAACAAAATACATGCCTTTTAAAAATATGTAAATCACTCACAGGCAAAGGACTGTTTAACAGGTCCAACTTTATTAAAACAGGTAAACGAGGTTAAGTGAACGAGGTATTGACTCCACAACATGTAGAATAATTGCTACAACTGGAATGGTTGCTTTGCAGTGGCTACCAGATCCGCTACCACCATAAGTAGCTCTTTTATTTCGAAAGGTTTTTCCATAACAGCATCAGCACCGGCTGCGGATGCGAGGGTTTTAATCTGCGGATTGGCGGATAGCATTAATACCGGTATAGCGCTGGTATGAGGATTCGCTTTAAGCTCACGGCAGAGCTCAAGCCCATCCATATCCGGCAACTGTTTGTCTAAAATAAAAATATCAGGTTCACCATTCAACTGAGCCATCAAACTTTCTGCTGAACTATGTAATACAACCGAATAACCGGCTTTCTCAAAAATAAAGCGGGCCACTTCCAGTATCCCCAGGTCATCCTCTACAAATACAATTTTTTTCATGAGCAATTTTAATTGATAGACGGAATAGTAAAATAAAAAGTTGTGCCACTTCCCAGGATACTTGTCACTCCTATGGTCCCGTTGTGCCGCCTGATAATTTCACCGCAGAGGTACAGCCCCAATCCTATACCTGATCGGCCGGACTCAAGCAAACCTACCGAACGGTAATATTTATCAAAAACCTTTTCCTGATCTTTCTCAGAAATGCCTATTCCTTCGTCAGTCACGCACACTTTTATATAGTTTTCCGACCGGCCGCAATCAATTGTAATAATGCTGCCATGAGGAGAATACTTTACAGCATTTGAAATGAGATTATTTAATACCTGGCCCAGCGATATTTTATCGCCACAAACAAAAGCCATTTCGCAGGTATTAAAAACAAACCGGAAATGGGGCGCTGCCAGCTGGTTTTCTTTTACCTTTTCAGTGATCAACTCGTTCATATCCATTTTTTCGAGATTTACTGAATATTCCTGGCGTTCCAATTTGGTAGTATCGAGGATAGTACCTACCAGGTTTACCAGCCGATCGATATGCAGGTTCATCCTGCTGATCATATCAGCCAGCTCTTCTGCGTTGCCTTCTTTAGAAGTTTGCTGTACCAGTTGGCCATAAGCCTTTACGCTGGTTAACGGCGTTTTCAATTCATGACTGGCGATACTAATAAATTCATCTTTTTGCTGCTCCACTGCTTTCTGCCGGCTGATGTCTACCGAAACCACCAGTGCGCCTATAGGTTGTTTCAGGCTATCGAACAGGGGCGCTGCATAGTTGGTTACCCATATCACGGATTGATCCTTTCTCTTCAACCGCTTCTCTACCTCAAAAGGCTGCCCCGAGGCAGCCATAGTTTCAAAGCCTGCAAAGGTTTTATCCAGGTCAAAGGGGTGAACTATATCTTTAACGGTAAGCTGTAGCAGTTCTTCCCTGGTATATCCCAGCATTTTAGCGAAATAGTCGTTGGTAAAAAGGATATGCCCGTCCATACTGAGCTTAAAAATACCCGATACGCTTTGGTTGACTATCGCTTTATAATTTTCTTCCGATGCTTTAAGCTTCTCTTCAGCTTCCAGCCTGGCCAGTTTATTCCAGGCGCGGCCGGCGAGCTCGGTCAGTAAAGACACCTGGTCGTTGAACCAATGGTAAGGGCTGGCGTGATAAACACAGAGGATGTAGCGGATCTGTTGATCTCTTACTACAGGAACGTATAAAGCAGTACGCATCAAACCCAAAGCAGGATCTTTCGGCACTGTTGGCTCTTTACCTCCTTGCTGCAATATCAAAGGAATAGCCCGTGAAAGCTGCCGCAGATTGCTGTGGTTCACCAGGGTCGATAGCTGCACGATTCCTGCAGGCAGTGGCTGTGATACTTCCTCCCACCCGGCTATCAGTTGCAGGGTATCCTGATCCTCTTCCACCCTCAGAAAAGTACAGGCGGCGGCACCCAGGTAAGTATGGGCATTTACGCCAATAGCATCGACCATATCCTTCAGGCTGCCTGCCTTTAACAACTCCACGCTGCAGTAGGCCAGAAAAGACTGGTTAATATCATGTCTTTTTCGCTCTGTAATATCGGTCAGCAGGATCA
>JBCNOR010000205.1:0-8229 GCA_039593785.1 Niabella sp.
GACATCCTGGCACCGGGTAGTGGTGGGTTATTTGGTAGCGGGATGAGATTAGGCGTTAATGACAGGGCTCTAACCGTGTATGGAAGTCCCTCTAGTTTCGGTGCTACAGACAATAACTGGTTAACCGGTGGGAAAATTGTGTTGCCTTTTTCTAACATGAACCTGACACCTGCGGAAAAGGAGTTGACCAGCTTTACGTTGGTTCTCGGATCGGGTACAGGTTCAGGTAATTACTATATCGACAATATTGTTATTTCCTGGAATGCAGAAAAAACAGCCGATGAGAAAAATACCATCGTCTCCGGAGAATTGAATCGTTTTATTTCGGGGGTGGTGGATGCTTATAAGCCGGTAATTAAAGCATGGGATGTGATAAAAGATCCGATGGACGATTTGAATCCGGCTCAGTTAAAAACGGGCGTGGGTAAATCTTTAGGTGCGAATGAGTTTTACTGGCAGGATTATATGGGTACTAACTATGCAGTTAAAGCCTTCCAATACGCCAGGCAGCATGTTAATAGCGGGGACAAACTTTTTATTAGTGACAACGGTTTGGAAAGTAATTTGGCAAAATGTAATGGACTCATTAGTTATGTACAAAATATCGAAAGTCAGGGAGCTGTAGTGGATGGTATTTCAACCCAAATGCATATCAACATAGCAACAGATAAAATGAACATAGCCCAACACTTTAGCCTTTTGGCCGCTACTCAAAAGCTGATCAGGATTTCTGAGTTAGATGTTAGCCTGAATGGTACCACAACTTCAGCTGCTACAGCTGTACAGTTACAGGCCCAGGCAGATATGTATAAGTATGTTATAGAGAAATACTTCGAATTAATACCTGCGGCACAGCGTTACGGCATTACGTTCTGGAGCCCACAAGACAGGCCTTCAAATTCTACATGGTTAGCCAACCAGCCTGTAGGTATCTGGAATGGGCAATGGGTTAGAAAGGTTGGATATAAATCAGTAGTTGAAGCGTTGGACGCAAAGGGGAAATAGGTCTCAGGCTTTTTTGACACAAGCAATGGATTTCTTTTAAACCTGTTTTTTAGAACCTCTACCGCTAATGCAAATGAAGCGGTAGAGGTTTTTTTCGTTGTAAATAACAAGTTGAAAACGATTGTATTTTTTGTTCAATGCCTAGCAATCTAACAATCCTTAATTTTACCAAACCAATAAATCCTCAGTATATTTAATCTTTTAGTTGCATTTTTCTCTTAAATATAAGCGATAAAAATTAATGCAATCGATATCATTTTTGTCAATCTATTTCTTTATTTTAGCAGTATAATTGTCATTTTGATAATTATAATTCGATTGTTGCCAGCGTTGCCGGTTGTCGATTGTGATGAGAACCATCTTAAAATTTCTTTATGGAAAAGTATCAGAAAAAGAAAAACCCGGGCCAGGCTTTCATCCGTTTATTTACCCCGGGTATGTTGCTGGCTTTTATGGCAATTTTAATGCTGGTATCCTGCAGCAAAGAAAAGTCTCCATCCGGAGCAGGCAAGGGCGGCAAGTCTTATGCGTCATTTGTTGATCATACAGTTACTGCAAAGGCAGATCAGGATAGCATCAGTATCGGCATCCGCTGGTCGGGCACTAACTGGAGTATTACCACGCAGGCCGATGGCTTTATTACAGGTTTCTCCCGCAATAATGGAGGTTCGTCTGACGATCAGCCCATAGCAGGCAACCTTTATGTACGCTTAAAGCCACATTTAGGCGAACAACCGCGTCAGCAGGATATTGTTATTAAGGATATCGCTACCGGCAAGGAAGAAAAAATGGTGCTGACTCAAACTCCGCTGTCCGGAAGTGACAGAATAACAATTAACCCATCGGTAAAGTACCAAAAGGTTACCGGGTTTGGCGGAATGATCAATCCCACATGGACGGGAAACACCCAGTTATCCATTCAGGATATCGATAAGCTGTATGGACCGGAAGGAATAGGTTTAAATATAGGACGGCTGATGCTTTATCCAAGCGCTGCCAATTGGAGCAGGGAGCTTGCAGTGGCTAAAAAGGCAAAACAATATGGAGCGATTCTTTTTGCATCTCCCTGGACACCTCCAACCCAGCTCAAGTCCTCCAATACAAACGGCAACCAGAACGGGGAGTATCTATTGCCGGAGAACTATGCTGCTTTTGCTGCGCACATCAAATCTTATGTAGACTTTTATAAAGCTGAAGGAATAGCAATTGAAGCAGTTTCCGTTCAAAATGAGCCGGATTATAAAGTGGGGTATGATGGTTGTTCTTATAGCCCCGAGCAAATGCGGGATTTTGTTAAAGGGCATGGTCGTTCGGTGGGTACAAAATTAATGGCAGGCGAAACGGTGCAATTCAGAAAGGATTACACGGATATCCTGTTGAACGACCCACAGGCTTCAGGCAACTTTGATATTGTAGCCACACACTTGTATGGTTTTAATTTCAGAACAATGGTATCTAACTATCCCCTGGCCAGGCAGCACAATAAAGAAGTGTGGGTAACAGAACATTTATTCAATGAAGAGTTCGATAAACTGTCACCCAGCAGTGAATCAAGAAACTGGCCCTTTACATGGAAATATGACTGGGAGTGGTTGCCGTCTTTGAAAACTACTTTGGCAGAAGAGTTGCATGATTGCATGAACAATAATTTCAATGCTTATGTATACTGGTATCTGAAAAGATATTATGGATTGATGGGCGAAGACAAAGATGCCAATAACCCGGCGGGCTGGTATATGTATTCTAATGGCGAAATAACAAAACGCGGTTATATAATATCCCATTATGCCAAATATGCAACAGGCCGCACCAGGATAGAGGCAACCCCCGGCAGCAATATAGCATCGGTCCAATATACCACAGGCCAGCCCGGTTTTTTGGTTACTGCATACGAGGGTACTAATGATATAACCCTGGTGCTGATCAACAGGAGCACTTCTGCAAAGATTATGGATATTGCTGTTCCGGTTGCTATTAACAGCGTTGCTGCTGTTGAAACAACCTCTTCAAAAAATATGGCTTCATTGGAAAATAGCATCAGCAGTGATAAAAAATCTGTAAGGGTTCGTATTTCGCCCGAAAGCATCTCATCATTCAGGTTATCTTTTTAAAAACAAAATAATGAAAAAAATATTCATTTCTTTTTTCTGTTTAGCTGCACTTGGCGGCAACTCCTTTGCCCAAAATGCAGTGCAGCCTGCCTCGCCGGGCTTTGATGTGGTTCGCCCATCCGTAGCTAAAGGTAAAGTGGAAACAATAAGCTATCCGTCGAAAACGGTTGGCGTAGACAGGAAGGTAACTATTTATACCCCGCCGGGCTTTTCAAAAGAGAAGAAGTACCCGGTACTTTACCTGCTGCATGGCATTGGAGGCGATGAGTTCGAATGGTTAAATGGTGGCACACCACAGGTGATCCTGGATAATTTGATATCAGACGGGAAAACAGTGCCCATGATTGTTGTAATGCCAAACGGTAGAGCTATGAAGGATGACCGGGCAGTCGGGAATATTATGGAGCCGGCAAAAGTACAGGCATTTGCCACTTTTGAAAGAGACCTGATAGACGATCTGATTCCTTTCATAGAGAAAACGTATCCTGTACTGGCCAACAGGGAAAACCGGGCTATTGCCGGCTTATCAATGGGCGGCGGCCAATCGTTGAATTTCGGATTAGGCAACCTCGACAAATTTGCATGGGTAGGAGGCTTTTCATCTGCTCCCAATACCAAACCCGCGCAGGAATTATTGCCGGATCCTGAGAAAGCAAAGCAGCAACTAAAGTTGTTATTTATTTCCTGTGGTGCCAGTGATGGGCTGATTGGTTTTAGCAAGCGTACACATGATTATTTCGAGGAAAAAGGGGTGCCCCATATCTACTACATTGAACCGGGCAACCACGATTTTAAACATTGGAAAAACGGCCTGTATATGTACTCGCAATTATTGTTTAAGCCGGTTGACACTGCAAGTTTTGATGCCTACCGGAAAATGTCAGTAGAGCCGGCAGTAAACCCTAACGGTTTTGGGGGCAGGCCTGGCGGAGGAAGACCGCAGCAGTAAGCGTATCAAAATAGTTATGAATTGAAATACTTTTTTTATACCACTTTAATAATACTGCATGAATAATATCAGGCGGGTAACATTTGTATATCTGGCTGTGATTGCCTGGGGAGCCTGCTGCTGTCAAACCATATTGGAAGATTTCAAGCCTTCTGAAACCACTCAGAGTGGCCATAAGTTTCCACAGGTAAATAGTGAAGGACGTGTGCGCGCCGGTATTATGGCGCCGCAGGCTCAGTCAGTTAAGCTTGATATAGGAGGTAAAATGTACGATTTGAAAAAGAACGCCGACGGGTCCTGGACCGGCGATTCTGACCCCCAGGATGAGGGCTTCCATTATTACCAGTTGAACATTGATGGTGCTGCCGTGCCTGATCCGGGAAGCCTTTATTTTTACGGTGCCAGCCGTTGGGGCAGCGCCATTGAGGTGCCGGCACATGACAGGGCTTTTTATGAGCTGAAACCGGTACCACATGGGCAACTGAGAGAGCAGCTTTACTTTTCTAATCTTACCAATTCATGGCGCCGTTGCTTTATCTATACACCTGCCGGATACGAAACCAATTCTACTAAAAAGTACCCGGTATTATACCTCCAGCATGGTAGCGGAGAAAATGAAACAGGTTGGCCGGTTCAGGGAAAAGCCAACCTGATCCTAGACAACTTAATAGCAGAAAAAAAAGCTGTGCCGATGATCGTTGTAATGGATAATGGCTATGCTACATTAACGGGCGACAATAAACCGTTTAACCCAACGCCCACCGGTCCATTCCCTTTTGAGCAGGTATTAATTAAGGAAGTGATTCCCATGATCGATAAGAGCTACAGGACAATCGCTGATAGAGACAACCGGGCAATGGCCGGACTATCAATGGGTGCTAACCAAACGATGCAAATTGTTATGAAGAACCTGGACCAATTTGCTTACCTGGGCGCTTTCAGCGGTACCGCTAATTATCCTAAGGCAGATCCAATCGATGTGTCCTCCTTTATGAATGGTGCATTTAAAGACGCCCATTCACTTAACAGGCAATTGAAGTTGCTTTGGCTGGGTGCCGGAACCAAAGAGCCGGTGCCTTTTCCCGCTTCGATCGGCGCTTTTAGATCCATGCTGGATCAGACCGGTGTGAAATATCAATATTATGTATCAGATGGAACCGCGCATGAATGGTTAACCTGGCGCCGGTGCCTCCATCAATTTGCATCATTGCTTTTTAAATAAATCAAACAGGCCATTATGAATAAGAAAATGACATCTCTGCTTTTAGCAGCCACTTTTTCCGGTGGCTTGTTAATGGCTCAGGCAATAAAAGAAGATTTTAAGCCCTCCCGTTTTAATCAACCGGGGCAGGCCTATCCACAGGTAAACTCCCAGGGCTATGCACGTTTCAGGGTGCATGCCCCGGCAGCCGATAGTGTTAAAGTGAGTTTGGGATTAGGTGGAAGAGGAGGTACAGTTTTAACAAAAGGAGCTGACGGTTTTTTTACCGGAACCACCGAGGGACCTATGGATGAAGGGTTTCACTATTATAATCTTACGGTAGATGGAGGCAGGTTTAATGACCCCGGCGCGTTGAACTTTTTTGGATCAACACGTTGGGAGAGCGGTATTGAAATACCCGCCCGGGACCAGGATTTTTACGCTTTGAAAGAGGTGCCACATGGCCATGTTTCTCAAATTCTTTTTCCTTCGAAAAGCACGCAAACTTCCCGCCGGGCTTATGTTTACACACCCCCGGGTTACAGCAAAGATCCGAACAGCCGTTATCCCGTATTGTACCTGCAGCACGGTTGGGGAGAAGATGAAACCGCCTGGACCAACCAGGGCCTGGCCCACCTGATTATGGATAACCTGATTGCCGAAGGAAAAATCAAACCCTTTATTATTGTTATGACCTACGGTATGACCAATGAAATTAAATGGGGGCGTATCCGGGATTTTAAAATAGATTCATTTGAAACGGTATTGGTGAAAGAACTGATTCCCTATGTTGATGCTAACTTCCGTACGATAGCCAACCAGTCCAATAGGGCGATGGCAGGCCTGTCAATGGGAGGCATGGAAACTAAAATGGTTACCCTGGCTAACCCCGATGTGTTTTCTCATTACGCCTTATTGAGCGGGGGCACCTATACGCCTGCGGATATAAAAGATAAATCAAAAGTAAAATTGGTCTTTTTAAGTTGTGGCAGCAAAGAGAACCCTGACGGCGTGAAGAAGGCAGCAGAAGAATTGAAGGCTGCAGGTTTCAATAGTGTTTCCTATATATCTCCTAATACCGCGCACGAATTTCAAACCTGGCGCAGAAGCTTAAAGGAGCTGGCGCCCCTGTTGTTTAAGAAATAACGCATACCAACTTCCAGCATTTTAATAGTATAAAAACTCGCCCGTGAATAAAAAATATTTTTCCCTTTTAATGGTTGCGGCATTGGCCGGTACTGTTGTAACTGCACAATCGACTACCGGGGATTTTAAAGTGTCATCGACTACACAACAGGGCAAGCAATTTCCCCAGGTGAATAGCCAGGGTGTTGTGAGGGTCAGTATTGCTGCTCCGCAGGCCAGCCTGGTGCAACTGGATATCGGCGGTAAGAAATATGATCTCCAAAAAGATACAGCGGGAATCTGGACAGGTGAATCGGCTCCCCAGGATGTAGGATTTCATTACTACCAGTTGAATGTGGATGGAGCTTCGGTTCCTGATCCCGGAAGCCTGTACTATTACGGAGCCAGTCGCTGGGGCAGTGGTATTGAAATACCGGCTGCTGATTCTGCTTTCTTCGCGTTAAAGAATGTACCGCACGGTGATCTCCGCAAAAGCTATTATTTTTCCAAATCTTCCAACCGTATGCGCCCGGTTTATATTTATACACCCCCCGGGTACGAAAAGGAAACAGCCAAAAAGTACCCGGTATTGTACCTGCAACATGGTATGGGGGAAAACGAAACCGGGTGGGGGAGCCAGGGCTATGCCGGGCTAATTATGGATAACCTGATAGCCGAAGGCAAGGCTAAGCCATTTATTATTGTAATGGAAAACAGCAGCGTAAATCTTGGTGGCATGCGTCGGCCGTCGGCTCCTTCTGCGCAGCCTCAGAACGCGCCAGGTAATGCACCCAGGCCTGGCGGCGGAATGAACTTTGCCGCTGAATTTGAGAAGGTATTGTTCAACGACCTGATACCTTACATAGAAGCTAATTATCGGGTTATAGCCAATACGGAGAACCGTGCCATGGCCGGCCTTTCGATGGGCGGTATGCAAACCCGTTCTATTGTTATATCTAATCCTGACAAGTTTGCTTATATAGGCATGTTTAGCAGCGGCACTTTTGTGCCTTCTGAAATTACCGATATCAATGCATTTAAGAAGAACGGGAAGCTGGTGTTTATGAGCTTCGGTGGTAAAGAAGGTGGTGCGTCCCGTATTCCGGCAGCGGCTGAAGAATGGAATAAAACAGGTATCAAAGGAGTGTCTTATGTATCGCCCGAAACGGGCCATGAGTGGCATTCCTGGAGAAGAAGTTTGTATGAATTTGCCCCTTTGTTATTTAAAAAGTAGCCCATTTCAATGAAGGTCTATATCATTTTTTTATTATCGCTCATTGCCACCGGGGCGTTGGCACAGGTTACTTATTCAGAGGTATATAAGGATGTAAATTATGCAGATGATGGTAAGTTCTATCATGATCTGGATATTTATATACCGCAGGCAAAAAAGAAGTCTTACCCTGTTATAGTAGTGATTTACGGAAGCGCATGGTTTGGCAATAATTTAAAGAATGCGGCTATCCAAACAATGGCCAAGCCTTTGCTGGACGCTGGTTTTGCAGTAGTGGCGCCTAACCATCGGTCTAGTAATGAGGCAAAATTTCCGGCACAGATTAATGATATAAAAGCTGCGATAAGGTTTATACGGGGCCAGGCGCAACAATATAACCTGGATACCTCTTTTGTTGGAATTACAGGATACTCATCAGGTGGACACCTGGCAGCGCTGGCCGGTACTTCTGGTACCGTTAAAAATTTTACCGTTGGCAAAGTGACACAGGACATAGAGGGCGGCCTGGGTAACTATACCGGGTATAGCAGTAAGGTAGATGCGGTGGTAGACTGGTTTGGTCCTACAAATTTGTGGGTGATAGACTCATGCAGGGGTAAAGATA
>JBCNOR010000206.1:0-8129 GCA_039593785.1 Niabella sp.
TGCTACACCTACACCCATTACCGCACCGCCGCCAAAGGATACGTTTAAAGCTTTTTTAAGACTGCTTCTGGCCGCATGTGCGGTTCGTACATTCGATAAGGTGGCCGAACGCATGCCTATATAGCCAGCCAGCGCGCTTAAAACAGCTCCAATAACAAAAGCTACCGATATCATCCAGTGCGAATGAGGGTTGGTTTGTGCCAGCACTGCCAGTAAAATACCCACTACTACTACAAAATAGCCCAGTATCTTCCATTCGGCTTTTAAAAAGGCCATAGCGCCTACACTGATATAGTCACTGATTTCTTTCATTCTGGGGGTACCTGTATCTTGTTTAGCTACCCATTTAAATTTTACATACGTGTACAATAAGCCAATGATGGCCATCACTGGTACGAGATAGATGATGTGTTGCATATAATTATATATCCTTTCGATTTGGCAAGGCCTACAAATATAGGTGAAGCGATTAAATTGTTATGGTTTATTTCGTTGTAAGTAAATAAATGGTTTCGTTTTATTTACTTCAGTAGTTAATGACTTAATTTACAAATCTTCAAACTTAATTTCCTTTTCTTTTAATTTAATTAAAACCGGTTCATAAATATCCCTGGTAACAGGAATTTTTAAGCCCGCAATGTTTATTTTTTTCTCAAGTATCAGTTCAGCGGCTATACCTAACGGAAGACCCACTGTTTTGGCCATCGCCGTGTTTAAAGCGTCATCGCCTTTTACAATCATACAACTTTTTGTTGAATATAAGCGATTGTTTTTTTCATAATCCATCTCGTGAAGCATAATGATCATGTCTCTGTCATCCTGTGCCATTTTCAAACGGGTTTCCAGTAAATAACGAAGCGTATCGGCTGAAGAGCCTGCCTCCACCGGGAGCGGGTACCTGTTATTCAAGCCCAGATAGGTAAACTGTTTTCGTACCAGCGCTCTATCGGCCTCTGCAACTATGGTATTGATATAACGGTCAAATGAAGACAATGAATAACGTTGCTGAACAGACCGGTTAAACCAGTCGGCAGTATCGCTGTATGGAACTGTTTCTGTAAAGGGAGTAGCGTCGGTCAACCCTGCTTCGATGATGTATTGCCACGCTTTACAAAAATCAGGATGACGTAGCGTGGTTCTTATAAAAGTATCGGCTGTTTCCAGTCCATATAATGTTGCATAGGAAAGAGAATCCCTGTTAGGATAAAAGGCATAAGATCCAAGGCCGTTTATCTTAACTGTTAGGTTGTTTTTAAAGATCTCTTTATAATTTTTTTCTACGGTCTTGCCTTCATACCTGTAGACAGCGCCTGTTTTGCCGGCATTGACCACGTTAGCAGGATTCCAGGTTATTTTGTAATGCCATGGATTATCATCACTTTCGGGGGCTATCAGCCCTCCGCAATGCGACTTAAAGCTCCTGATAACACCTCCCTGGTTTTTGATTCCATGTATCAGCTGCATAGCGCTCATATGGTCAATACCCGGATCAAGACCCATTTCGCAAAGAAATAACAAGCCCTTCCGGTTGATTTCAGTCTCCAGCTTTTTTATGGATTCGTCCAGGTAGGAGGCTGTTAAAAGGTGTTTGCCATGAGCAACACAATCCTGTGCTACCAGATAATGTAATGTCGGGGGAAGCATGGAGATAACAAGATCCGCCTGGTGGATCGTATTGCTCCTTTCTTCCGCCTCGTTAATGTTGAAAGACAAGGCCCAGCCATTGATATGACCTTTTATCTTCGATTGTGCTAATGGAAGATCGGCATCCACCACAACCAGTTTCCAGTTATGCGTAACTGATTGTTCAAGCAAATAGCTGATCAATACCGTTGCGGACTTGCCTGCGCCAAACAGGAGTATTTGCTTTATTTCACTAGTCAATCATTAGAAGTTTTCAGGCTAAATATTTTTAACTACCAGCTTTATCAGCCATAATAGTTTATAATAAACAGGTTTCAAAATTATTGTTACATATGGTGTTTACCCTCTCCGTCCAGCCAGTGAAGACACTTGCCAGAGCTATGCTAAGGTTTGTGTCTCCACAAACCAATTGGATGCATTTCAATAAAATTGATGTCGGTTTATTATTATATGCCTCATTGGTGAATAAATTTACCTGCTGCCAGGTATAAAAAAAGCTACCATCAAGGTAGCTTTTAATTATATTAAAAACAAGAATCACTATTTCTTTTTCTTTGTTGTCGTAGCCCCGCCTGCCGGACGGGCAGGTTTTTTAGCAGGCGCTGCCTTTGTTAGCTTGCTTTCTTCATCGGCCAGCTTAACAGCTTTATACGCATTTACAATGCCTCCGTATACAGATAACTCCGACAGGTTAACATCCGGACCACCGCCTGGGTTCTTAACTTTCTCAGAAGGTTTGCTTACGCTTTTTTCAAGAATATTTTTTACCTGCACCGCAGAAAGATTGGGGTAATAGCTCATGATCAGCGCAGCTACTCCGGATACTACAGGAGCAGCCATACTGGTTCCCTGCAAGTCTGCATAGGTATTGCCTCCGGGAACGGTTGAGTAGATCTTAACGCCAGGCGAAAATATATCCACTTCTTTCTTTCCGTAGTTGGAGAAGCTGGCGGTTAATCCTCCTGATTTCTTATCACCGCTTGCACCAATAGTGATCCAGCTTTGAGGCCTTGTCCCGTCTGCAAATTTAGCCGACGGGAAATTGTAGGCAGTGTCCACATTAGCCGCATCATTGCCCGCCGCATGTACTAATAATACATTTTTACTTTCAGCATATTTAACAGCATCGTCTACCCATTTTTTCTCAGGCGAATAGCTCTTGCCAAAGCTCATGTTGATAACACGGGCGCCGTTATCAACCGCATAACGTATGCCCAGTGCAATATCCTTATCATGTTCATCACCGTCAGGAACGGCTCTGATGCTCATTATTTTTACATTATCTGCTACGCCATCCATACCTAACCCATTATTACGTGCGGCACCAACAATACCGGCAACATGGGTACCGTGCATCGCAGACTCGTTATCTACCAAAACATTATTATTGCCGTAGTACTTATCATTAAAATCATTGTAATTATCTTCTACAGCCTCTGCACGGTAGTTCCTGGGGGGCTGTTCGGCAATCATCGCCTTATCTACGTCCTTTTGTACATCGTCTATCAGCATTTTGCTGGTGATATCATAATTGTCATTTCCTTTGCAGGTAGCCATCATGATCTGCTTTACTTTAGTGGCAGCTGCGGCCAGCGGGGTATAAGTATTCAAATCTTTACAGCTATATACCTCTTTGTTCAGATCTTTCCTGATGATGGAATCACCTTCTTTTAAAACCTGGGCCATCAGCTTCATAAATTCCACTTCTTCTTTATTGGAAGCGTCTTTGGTAATTTCCTGTTTAGCCCTTAACCAAAGCTGGTATTCGGCTTTTTCGCCGGCAGGTACCTGGCTTTCAGATTTACCTTCGAACTTTTGCTTATATTTCCAGTAAACCCGTGCGCCTTCGAACGAATCTTTGGTAACGTTCTTTTTGCCGTCTTTGCTGCCTAAAAAGTTCCAGCCATAAATATCATCAATGTATCCGTTCCCGTCATCATCAATGCCATTACCTGGTATCTCTTTAGGGTTTACCCATAAAACGGGTTTCAGATCTTCATGGGTAGTATCAATACCCGAGTCAACAATCCCAACAATTACCGGGGTACTTTTTAATCCTTTCGACTTTAAAAAATCGTAAGCCTGGTCCAGGCTAATTCCATAGAAACCATCTTTTTGGAGGTCTTTTAAATGCCAGCCTTTTGGCACGCTTTCGTTTTTATCAGGAGCTGAATCCTGGGCAGCAACATCAAAAGAAAAACTACCCGCAATTAAAACAAGACCTAACGCACTTAATATTCTGTTCATGCAAAACAATAATTTTAATAAAACAATCTACAAAAATAGCGCACATATCTTAAAGAATATCATAAAATGATAAACGGAAAGAAAGGTGTTTTAATGGTTAATGGCATAAATGATCATTCAATCAAATGATTGCTACGATTATTGCCCGTTTATCTTAAAAGGAAAACCTTTTGGTACTAGCGCAGATCGAATTGAATGCCCTGTGCCAAAGGCAGCAGGGAACTATAATTAATGGTATTGGTTTGGCGGCGCATATAATTTTTCCAGGCATCGCTGCCGCTTTCCCTGCCGCCGCCTGTTTCTTTTTCACCGCCGAATGCGCCTCCTATTTCGGCCCCGGAGGTTCCTATATTTACATTAGCGATGCCGCAATCGCTGCCATTATGGGCCAGAAACTGCTCTGCTTCCCGGAGATTATTGGTCATGATAGCAGAAGATAGCCCCTGGGGCACACTGTTTTGAATATGAATAGCTTCTTCCAGGTCTTTGTACCGGATCAGGTAGAGGATCGGCGCAAAAGTTTCCGTATGTACAATGGGCAGATCATGGGCTACTTCGGCAATACAAGGTTGTACGTAACAACCACTGCCAAAAGCTTCGCCGTTCAGCACGCCTCCCTTAACTACGAAATGGCCGCCCTGCTGCACACAGTCAGCTATTGCATTAGTATAGGCGCTTACCGCCGCTTTGTCAATCAGCGGACCAACATGGTTGCCTGCGTCCAATGGATCGCCGATCTTCAGCTGCTGGTAAGCTTTGACCAGCTTTTCCTTAAAAGCGTCGTAAATATCTTCATGAATAATAAGCCTGCGGGTTGTGGTGCATCTTTGTCCGGCGGTACCCACCGCGCCAAAAACGGAGGCTGGTATAGCAATATTCAAATCGGCGTCTTTTGAAATAATAATGGCATTATTCCCGCCCAGCTCTAGCAAAGAGCGACCCAGGCGTTGGGCTACTTTAGCCGCCACGGCTTTTCCCATGCGGGTTGATCCGGTTGCGGATACCAGGGGGATTCGGTCGTCAGCAGCAATCCATTCGCCTGCTTCGGCGCTGCCGTTAATCAGGCAGGAAACGCCTTCGGGTACCTGTTGTTCGTTAAAGACCTTTGCAACTATGTTTTGACAGGCAATACCGCAGAGGGGTGTTTTTTCTGACGGCTTCCAGATGCATACGTCGCCGCAAACCCAGGCCAGCATCGCATTCCAGCTCCATACGGCAACCGGGAAATTGAAAGCCGATATAATCCCCACCAGGCCTAACGGATGGTACTGCTCATACATCCTGTGTCCGGGCCGCTCGCTATGCATGGTTAAGCCATGCAGCTGGCGGCTTAAACCTACGGCAAAATCGCAGATATCTATCATTTCCTGAACTTCTCCCCAGCCTTCCTGCAGGCTTTTCCCCATTTCATAAGAAACCAGCTTGCCCAGGTTCTCTTTGTTTTTACGCAGCTCTTCACCAATCAACCGGACTATTTCCCCGCGTTTGGGTGCAGGCCACAGCCGCCATTCCTGAAAGGCCTGCTGCGCCTTTTCAATCACCAGCCCGTAATCGGCGCGGGTAGTAGCTTGTACCGAACCAATGAGCTTTCCATCCACAGGAGACAGGGATTGTATTTCGCTGTTACCCGATGAGATCCGGTTACTTCCTGTACTCGTTCCTATGTTATTGGCCGACAGACCCAGCTCCTGTAAAAATTTCATAGACAATCTTGTTGATGATTATAAAATTAAGGAAATGAGATGTTTTTAATAGGGGGATATAATATTTTACATATCTTCTTATCAGCCCCTGGTTTATTAAGGTGGGTATAAAAATACTGGTATCAGGAATAATCAGTTTCCAGTCTGTATTTTTGTCATCCTGAAAGAAAAACAGCACAGTAGCCGAAAAATGAGTGTATTTTCCTATCATTTAGTCAAAACATCCTACCTGAATGCTTTTAAAACCATTTTATTAGCGCCCGGGCCCAAAGATGTTCCGGGTTTGATTCACGCCGAATGGATGAACGCTATGACATTGGGAGCCCCTGTTTTTTCGTCCTCGCGTATATTAATCAGGCAGGTGGCTGTGTTTGCCCAATGGGAGGAGGAAGCCGCCATTGATCATTTTTTAAATAAGAACCGCGTGGGGAAAATATTGGCAAAAGGCTGGCATACGCGTTTGGTTTTTATGCGCCAATGGGGTTCTATTAGAGGATTTAAAATATCTGCTCCCGACATTGAAACGGATACACCCGACGAACCGGTGGTGGCTGTCACCATTGCAAGAATGAAATTTCCGGAGATTCCGCGGTTTATTCAATGGGGCCGGCCCGTGGAAGAACTGGTGCGTGACCACCCGGGCACTGCATTGTCTCTCGCTTCTGTAAGGCTTCCAAACATGGTTTCTACCTTCTCTATATGGAGAACACAGAAGGAAATGACCGATATGGTGCTTGGACATAGCGCTGTTCCCCGTCCGGGAAGACATATCAATGCTATGAAGGAAAGAGACCGTAAGGACTTTCATTTTGAATTTACAACACTCCGGTTCAAACCCATTGCAGAGTTTGGTAAATGGAACGGCCAGACTGATCTTATCCGAAGTCTTAAAAAAATTTAATTGATATGGGATTTGCTTATCCGATGCAAAAACTGCAGGACTGGATTACCCAGCAATGGGTGATATGGCGGGGGAGAAGGATTGAACCCGAAAACTATTCCTGGTTAATAGGCCCCTTTGGAAACCTGGATGTTATTGGCGAAGATTTTATTCATCGATTTGCTGAAAAAGAAAAGCTGGTTATTGAAAACGATGCGCCCATAAAGGGCATTATCCCTTCAATGGCTAAGCTGCATCTTTCGCCAGACGATATGTCCCGTCTGTCTCAGGATGTTATCAGATTCTATGAAAACACGGCCTCTTACGATTTAAATTTTTCGGTGCAATGGAACCCGCTTTTCAAGTTTTTCGGATCTCTGTTAAATATATTATTCAGCAGAAGGATCAACCAGTTAAATATTCCCACTAAAAGCATTACAGAGGCTGAGGCAATAAAAAGCGAGATCATCAATCTGGTTGATCCCCAAACTAGCCAGATCAAATACACTTTTTGGTTGAGAACTATTCAATCCAGTGGTCAGGTTGTCTATTCAGGTGTATATGGTCTTTGCAACTTACCCTCGGGTAGAACCTGTGTGAAAGCGGTATTCCCATTGCCTAATGGCAATGCTACTGTTATTATGAACCCCGCTGTAGGGCCCAATGGTGAATTAATCCTGGATTCCTCGGGAAATACATTTGGCGATGCCGGGTTTTATTTTTTATTAAAAGACTCCCGCCAAAAATATCATGCTCAGTTTGTTCGTTCTTTCCGGGACCGTTTAATTATCGGCTCCCAGCATGGCCACGTTTCAGCTGAACAAATTTTAACGCTCTGGAACCGGAAAGTGCTTCAATTTAATTATGCAATAAAGCGTAATACCGGTTACTGCGCGTCATCGTAAGCCATAAAATTATTCTGTTGTGCGTCGTTTAGTTTTCCTTCGTATGTAATATTATTTATTGTAGCCAAATGGTACCTTTGATGAAAATTTTCCCTTTACTGTCCAAAGGACTCCTCCGGAGTGTAATAAAAAATGAAAATTTTAATCATGTCGGTTTCATCCTTTATCTTTGATTTTTAATGAAGCTTTCAACGCAACACTTGCTCGGCATTAAAGACCTCACGAAGGAGGATATTGCTCTTTTCTTAGATACCGCCACTCAATTCAAAGAAGTTTTACAACGGCCCGTTAAGAAGGTACCTTCTTTAAGAGATGTTACTATCGTAAACCTGTTTTATGAGAATTCAACACGTACCCGTATTTCTTTTGAGTTGGCTGAAAAAAGATTATCGGCAGATACGATCAATTTTACCGCATCAGGATCTTCCGTTTCCAAGGGCGAAACATTATTGGATACCGTAAACAATATCTTGTCCATGAAAGTGGATATGGTAGTAATGAGGCATAGCGCCAGCGGCGCCCCGCATTTCTTATCGCAACATATCCCGGCAGCGATTGTAAACGCCGGCGATGGTGTTAACGAACATCCTACCCAGGGTTTACTGGATGCTTTCTCCATACGGGAAAAAATAGGTAAGCTGGCCGGAACCAAAGTGGCTATTATCGGTGATATTACGCATAGTCGCGTAGCGATGAGTAATATGTATCTTTTGAAGAAAATGGGAGCAGAAGTAACATTATGTGGTCCCC
>JBCNOR010000207.1:0-8111 GCA_039593785.1 Niabella sp.
CATATGCGCCTGCCCGTCATCATCAATAAAAACAGTTGGATCGATATCGCCCCACTCACTTTGTACCAAAGGCTTACCCAGGGGATCATGAAAGGGTCCCATCGGACTATCACCTACCGCTACGCCTATAGCGCCCCGGTTATTGGTTTTCGAGATCATCGGTACATAGAGGTAAAACTTCCCATTTTTTTCGACACACTGCGCAGCCCAGGCATCCCCCTTTCCCCATTCAAAGTCTGAGTAAGACAGGATAACGCCATGATCCGTCCAGTTCACCATATCATTCGTGGAGTAAACCTTCCAGTTATTCATTGTAAACCAGGTAGACGCATCTTCGTCATGCGTAGTATATACATAGAGCCTGTTGTTATAAACCATCGGCGCCGGGTCGGCCGTGTACATGGTTTGTATAATGGGGTTTTGAGCGTTGGTACCTGTTACAACAAATACTAAAAGGGCAGCAAGCATCCCCTTATTGAAAAATCTTATCGCTTTTAAGGTTTTGGTCTTATAAAACATTTTGTAGAATAGAGTCTATGCGTTATTGAAAGAGTCGGGCACTTGATCTGGTTAGCTGAGCACTATTTATGTAAGCAATGCCGGCTATAAAGTATTGCCATAGCGATTTAAAAAGAAGTTTACAGGCAGTTTAGTTCATTATATATTCACTGCCTGCAAACTTAATTGCGGGTTATTTATCAAACAGCCAATAGTCAAAATTGAACAAATTGCGTCCTGCAGTCAGGTTATGATCTTTGAACGCGAAATAGAGCTCTTTAACACCGGTAACGGGCGTAGTGACCGGTACGGTGATTTTTTTCCAGGTACTCCAGCCACCGGTACGTGGCACGTCGATTGTTGCGAGTTTCGGCCCACCTATGCTATCCACATAAACTTCCAGGATACCGCCGTCTAAACCGGCTGCTAAAGATGCCGTGAATGTTTTAGGGGCAGCACTGCCAAAGTCAACTGATTTCACCTTTACAAAGCCTCCTTTTTTTATATCCGATACATATACACCGGTTTGGGCATCAGTACTGGTTTTACATTTAGCTGCCCAGGCGATGGTTTCGGCCTCTGTGCGTTTATAAGGATTAAGGGTACCGACTGCTTTTGGTCCTTCTTTAGAGATATTGATGTTAGGGATTGTTCCATCAGCATTGTATGTAAACTCTTCAATAGCGGTAGAGCGACCGTAGCTGCCACCACCCGGCAGCAACGCGGTATGATAGAATAAATAAGACTTTCCTCTAAAATCAATAATGCCGCCATGATTGGTAAAGCTGTTAGTGGGTTGATCCACCATTATCCTTCCCTGGTATTTCCACGGGCCTGTCGGGCCGTTGCTAATAGAATAAGATAAGGTTTCCTTTCCCTTGTCCATGCCGGCAAACATCTGGTAATAGATGCCGTTGCGTTTATAAAACCAGGGACCTTCTACAAACATATCCTTATTAGGTACTGCAGGCGCGGACTGGGCATTTTGATTGTTCTGCCCTCCCCTGGGTCTTCTTACACCTCCAAATGTTTCCAATGTTTGCGGCACTTCAACAATATCTCCTGTATAGGATATCATGTCTTTGTTCAGCTTTACATAAAAAAGAGTACCATTACCCCAGTATAAATAAGCCTGGCCATCATGATCAATATAAGCTGTAGGATCTATATTCGACCAGCTGCCTGTGCTGATCAAAGGCTTACCAATAGCATCTTTAAAAGGACCGGTAGGACTATCTCCTACTGCTACTCCTATAGCCATGTCGTTATTGATGGTTTGCGCACAGATATACCAGTAAAATTTACCATTACGTTCTACGCATTGCGCCGCCCATGCCCTGTCTCTTGCCCAGGAAAAGGTTTCCAGCGAAATGGGAACACCGTGATCCGTCCAGTTAACCATATCGCCCGAAGAAAACAGACGCCATTTGGTCATATAATAAAAATCAGTTCCGGGTATATCATCACCGGTATACAGGTATACCCGGTCTTTATAAACCATAGGAGCCGGATCGGGCGTGTAGCTGGTTTGAATAACGGGGTTTTGCGCACCTGCATAGGAAACAGACAGGCAGGCGGCAAGCGACGCAGCTAATATTTTCTTTGCTGATATCATAAACAACAGTAATTGCTTTATTTGGAGTAAACAGCCTTTACGGTACTTTCTCCTCTTGGTGAATTGGAATGGGTAACTACTGACAGCAGGCCATCTTTAGTAATACTCCAGCTTTCTGTGGATTTAAACTCCGAGGTTTGACCATCGCGCTCAAAGCTCATCGTATTGCTAACAACGAGCGTTTTACCATCGTCAGACCATTTTGCAGTTGATTTTCTTTTGGATCCGCGAAAGCCTTCAGACTCTACTACTTTACCATCAAAGGGTAACGTAATAGTGTTGGTCATGGGATCACCGCCGTTAAACCCGGGAGTTACCCTTGTTATAGTAATAGCATTGTCCTTTTGATCTGCCTTTATAGAAGTGGCAGCCCTTGCAAATTCTCCCAGCTCACTTTTTTTCTCATCCAGCTTCCATTCCCCGGAGAGCGCCGCACGCTGGGCAAACAAAGAGGAAGTAATAAATGTTACCATAGCTACCAGCAAAATGCGTGTAAATGTTTGTTTCATACAATTTGTTTTTGTTTTATTAATAGATTGAAAATTGAAACATTGATATATCATGAAATGATTGATCTTATCCAAACCTTATCCGGTCCACTTCAACTTTCTCTCCTGTTGTTATTGTTATGAAGTTCAACCAGTCCTTCACTTTTGCTTCAAACGGCCGGATAGAGAACGACCTTATATATTTTCCGGATGGTGTTTTAATACGCTTAATTTGTTATACGGAAATAATCAAAGTCAGCGTAACCTCCTGTACTTTTTGTTGCATAATTGAATAAGCCATAGCGATATCCCATAAAGTGAGGAATAGTATAGGCCATTTTCAACTGTGTACCAATGGGCGTCCAGGTTTTGCCATCGAGGCTGTAAAAGAAATCAGCTACATCCTTTTTATTGGTGAAATCGCAGGTAGCTTTGAGGTGAACAACATGCTGAGCGAGGGGAACCGTTGCAGCTACTACCGGTTTGTTGTCGCTTGCGTTGATCATTACCAGCAATTTCTTGTCGCCTTCTATTTTTACACCCAGCACTCCATAGTTTCTTTGAAGTAAGGTGATGCCTGCAAAATCGCCGTCTTTCATATTAGATACATCTATCGAAGTGGCCCCCGAAGATGTGGGTCCTACCGTACGTTGTGTAAGCGTATTACGTGCCAGAAGCAAGCTGGTATCGATACGCCCCGTGGTTAGCCTCAAATAACCTTTTCGCGCTGTTACCGACCACAGCTCATTTACAGGGTTATGATTCCATTGCCATACCAACGGCAAAGCCTGTTGGCCTTTTGTACGTGTAAATTCATCAGAAGCTACAATACCAGGTATCAACCCTTTACTGGCAGGAAGATCAAGCTCCATGGGCACTTTACCATTTTCATCGCCTATTACCGGCCATCCATCTACCCACTTTACCGGAACCAGGTAAGGAATGCGGCCTACTGCCCCATAGTCCCGGAAGAGATATGCAAACCAGCGGCCATCGGGCGTATCAATTAAGCCACCCTGAGCCACGCCTTTGTCCTGCAAGCCTATTTTACCTTCCCATGGACCTGTAATTTTATCAGCACGATGAATAATTACAGAACGCTGTCCGCCGGGGGGCCATGAAATATTGAACAGGTAGAATTTACCATTTACTTTAAACACCTGTGAACCTTCTGCGGGTAAGCCGCCACGGCTACCTTCGGGGGTAGTGGGCAGTGTAGCGTTCTCAATTACCACGTGATCTGTACCTTCTTTAACACCGCTCAAATCTTCTTTTAATTCTACCAATCGTAATTTGCCGCCACCATACAACATATACGCTTTACCATCCTCATCAAAAACCAGAGAATGGTCGTGCATCATCGGCTTAAATTCGGTTGCTTTCCACGGCCCTTTTTCAATATCCTTTGTGGTGTAGATATAGGTTTTACCGGTAGTTTGCGCAAATGTGGAAACATAATAAGTGCCCTTATGATAGCGAATGCTACTAGCCCAGGAGCCGCGGCCATAGGTACTTTTGCCGTTATCCAGGTTCATAGCGTCTACACCCACTTTATTCAATGTATCGTAACAATAACCAATAAGCTTCCAGTTTACCAGGTCGGTAGATTTCATGATAGGCACACCCGGGCTCATGTGCATGGTAGTGCTGCTCATGTAATAATTGGTTCCCACACGAATAATGGAAATATCGGGCACATCAGCAAATATGATCGGGTTTTGTGCTTTTGGAGCCTGCTGCGCGTGAAGACGGGTCAATAGCGACATTAAAACCAGGAAGCAAAAAAGTCTGGACTTTATCATCAGTGTATATTTAAAATCTGAATTTCTATATTTTTTAGAAGCATACGCAACACTACAGGATGGCAAGTGAATAGTATTTCATGGTATTCCCCACCATTTCTACCATTGCCCCCAGCGGTTTTAGGGCCTGCGCCTGCCAATAGCTTATCTCAATAGCTACTTCCTGGTTTTCACCAACCTGATATAATAAACAGGGCCGGCTGTGTTGGGTGCCGATGCCTGAAACTTAACCCTTATATAGGTTTTCCCTGCCAACATACCAGCCGGGATCGCATACTCCACCTCTGCCATATCAGGGCGGTTCCACTTATCCTTAAGATTTTCTGTCGCCAGTTTTTGATCGTCTACATAAATATCAAAACTGCGGTTACCATTCTCTGCTCCCCAGTAACGGATTCTTAAAGCAAGATCAGTTTCCTTATTCGTAGCAAGGCTATAGCTGAAATAGCCGCCAGCAGCAGCTTCTCTGAAAGCCTGGTTATGCGCATTGCCTTTGCGCGAGCGTTCATCCTGCATCTGGTGGTCCACTTCCGGCTGCTGCTCGCCCGGCGCCACAAAATCCACTGTTCTTTTCTCCAGCTCCAGTTTTTCTTTTTCAGCATGAGCGATCGAATCCATATAATTGTTATACTGCACAGGCGTTAAGGCCATCCAATACATCATATAACGGGCGTCATGTATACGGAAGAAGGGCTCAAGTACCAAATCAGCATTGTTAACAACATTTAAATTACGGGCAAATGTAAACTGCAATGGTTTTCCTTTTACCGGAACCAGCTTTTGCGAAATATCGCCTATCTGTTCTGAAACCAGTATAGGCGCCTGGTTCACCGGTAATTTTTCCCCATGTGCAATATGGCTCCACCGGCCATCATCGGCAATCAAACCCCTGATATTCTGAGTTCCGGTTTTAGCACCTAACAGAAGCGGACCATGCATGATAGCAAGATATTCCGGCACGTTTGGCATTTGCTCTATAGTTGTATGCATAGGTAAATCAATTATCACCAGGTCTCCCTTTTTCCACTGCCGGCTAATTGCTATATAAGAGGAAGGTTTTTGCTGATAGGGAACCTGTTTCCCGTTAACCGAAATTTTCAAAGCGCCTTCTTTTACCCAGGAGGGATAGCGCACCATCAAAGTAAACCTGCCGCTACCACCGGCAACCGAAAGCTTTGTTTGGGCTTCATCAGGAAATGATGTCTCCTGCTTCAGCTTTACTCCCTTTTGCTTCCAGTTCAATTCAGATGCTATAAATAAATTAAGAAATAAGGAATCCTTCCCATGTGTATATATCTGCTCGGCATACTTACCATGATTCTCCATACCGCTGCCTACGCAACACCACATGGCCTCATTAGGCGCCGAGTACACCCTGTAATGACGCGGACGCGCCGGCGTGAAATATACGTATCCTCCATGCTGCGGATGTTGTGTAGATAAAATATGATTATACAATGCCCGTTCATAAAAGTCCATATACTTTGCATCCGGGTTGATCCTGAAAAGGCCCTGCGATAGCTTCAGCATATTATAGGTATTACAACTTTCGGGGCCCTCCACATCACTTATATATTCCCTGTAAAAAGGAACACTGGGGAAAAACTCCCTTCGGCTGTTACCTCCGAAAGCCAGTGAACGATTGCCGGTAACTGTCTCCCAGAAAAAGCTACCAGCCCGTAGGTATTGGGCATCGCCACTCAATTCACCGATACGCTCAAATCCAACTGCTTTAGGTACCTGTGTATTGGCATGTTTATTATCCAGGTTATCGATGCTTTTTGACAAGGGGTCTAAAAACTCCCGGTGTGAAAATCTCTTGGCGGCTTTCAGATACCGGGCATCATGAGTCATTTGGTAGGCATCTGCCAGCACTTCATTCATGCCGCCATGCTCGTTACCCAGCATCGTTTCCATCTGTGCATCTGACAGGCCTTTGGTAATATCAATAGCCCAATCGCAAAAGGTCAGGAACAGTTTTCGTGCTTCGGTACTTCCTGTATACATCCATGCATCTCTTAATCCGGCATACATTTTATGAACATTGTACCAGGGCACCCAGTATTTCCAGATAGGAGCAATATCACCGGCTTTAATTTTAGGCCATAATGCTTTTCCGTCCGGAACGGCGCCTGTATAGCCTATTGCCCAGTCGGGATACAATTTACCATTAGCATCCATACAGGCTTTTAATTCAGTGATCATGTAATCCATGCGCTTCTTACATTCCGGGTTTCCGGTGGCCGCATAATTCATGGCCAGTGCTGTTAAGTAGTGACCGGCTACATGACCATCCAGGCCTTCCCAGTTAGGATAGATCTTTGCCTTGGCCGGAAGCCCGGCTTCTTTCCTGTACCCAGCCAATAAACGGTCTATATCGTATTTTAATAACACGTTTACATTGAGATCCTGGGCATGTTTAAAAATACCGCCCGTTACTTTCACATCATTTAATGAAAAAGCATTCCCGTAGAGCTTGTCCTGCGCTATAGCGCTATACGATAAGATAGCACATACGCCGGTAAGCATTCCTGCCCTGGCAGCCAGCTTATTTGCTTTTATTATAAGTCCCGATAATCTAAGTTGCTTCATACTATATCTTTTGGGGCAACATGCCCGCATTGAAATAAAATACTTCTACTAATACACTTTATCAACTCCCTTTGCTGTTTCTATAATTTTCTTAATGGTTCCGTCGTTGTTGTAATACAGGTAGTCGACCTTAATAGAACGCCGGTAGCTACTACCGGTCGGCATTGATCCGTCATGGTAAAAGAAATAAGATTTACCTTTAAAATCAATTACACCAGGATGAGTGGTAGTACTATTCGTTACCGGTTCCTGTATGCGTCCCCTGTACGTCCACGCGCCTTTTATATCTGTTGCAGTGGCATAATCGATACTTTCAGGGAAGTTGGCTGCATAAAGCAAATAATACAACCCATTACGTTTATATACCCAGGGTGCTTCTGTAAAATGATCCGGTTTAAAAGTGTGAATAGCCCCGTCCAGTTCAATCATATTATCTTTCAACTTAGCCCATTTGCAACTTCCATTGCCCCAGAATAAGTAAGCCTGTCCATCGTCATCTATAAAAGCAGCAGGATCCAGGTCATCCCAGGAATGCTTCATATCTGTGGTCATCTCATTGGTGATAAGTGCTTTGCCAATAGCGTCTTTAAAAGGACCTGTAGGCTTATCGGATACGGCTACCCCTATCGCGACGCCGCCTTTACTATCTTCATTATTTTTATGCATTACAGAGATATACCAATAAAATTTCCCGTTCTTTTCGATACAATGTGCCGCGTTGGCGGCGCGGGCCGCCCAGGAAAAGTCTGTTGGTTTTAAAACCGGACCATGATCTTTCCAATCCACCATATTTTTAGAGGAGAACACATGCCAGCTAGGCATATGATAGGTTTTAGCATCAACCGTTGCAGTATCACGGCCGGCATATAAGTACACCGTGTTTTTGAATACCAATGGCGCCGGGTCGGCTGTAAATATATGTTGGATGATAGGATTCTGCGTTTTTGCAAATGTTATTTGCAGTAAACCAATTAATAGAAGCAACACCTTTTTTTGCATTGTTATAGACGTTTATACGGTCTTCGAAAAGCTTACTACCTGCTTCTGTAAAGCTTACCTTCCCCACAGCCATAAATTAAAGTAACAACCAGCAAGCGCAACTGACAAATACCTGGC
>JBCNOR010000208.1:0-8099 GCA_039593785.1 Niabella sp.
CGCTATGCGGCTAAATTAATGATCAAACAATGGTTCTATTGATATTACGCCGCTATGCGGCTCATCAATGACAGCATTCCCGGGTCGGAATAAAACCTACAAGGTCTATTGATATTACGCCGCTATACGGCTCATCAATAACAGCATTCCCGGGTCGGAATAAAACCTACAAGGTCTATTGATTACGCCGCTATGCGACGCATCAATAACGGCCTGGATAGATCCTACAAGAAATGGCGACCAGAATGACGACAGCGGATACTACGTAATCTGTCAATAATAATATGCCGCCGCTATGCGGCTAACCGATCGCCGATACAATGGGGGCTATGATATGCTGCCGCTATGCGGCAGACCTTATACAGTTAACATTCTGAAACAGTTTTATTTTCCTCCTGCCAGCTTGCTATGCCGGTACCCGTACAAAAAATAGATCACCAGGCCTAAAGCCATCCATATGAAAAACCAGAACCAGCTGATGGCAGGAATTTCTATTAGCAGGTACATGCAGGTTAATACCCCCATGACAGGTATAAATGAGTACTGTTTCTGAATCGTTTTAACAGTAATGATTAAAGCAATTAAAAGATACACCAGGAACAAAATTTCCTGGTAAGCTTCGGTACCAATATTTGCTATAGCACTGGTTAGCCGGTCTCTAAACAGGTATACAAACAAAGCATACAATACGGGAATAATGCCCCTTCCATTGATATAGGGTATCTTAAATTTGCCGGGCTGTTTTGGCATGGGTGGCAACAAAAGCACGCCTCCACATACCAATATAAAGGCAAACAAAGTTCCGATACTGGTAAGATCTGTTACCAGGCCACTTTGTAAAAATAGTGCCCCTGCCCCTACAATTACGCCGGTAACGATGGTGGAAAATGAAGGGGTTTGATATTTAGGGTGGATTTTCTGGAAGACCTTGGGCAGTAAACCGTCACGGCTCATGCTCATCCAGATACGGGGCTGACCGATCTGGAACACCAGCAACACTGAAGTAGTGGCTACCACCGCGCTTACCGAAATGATCTTTTCGATCCAGGGCGCACGTTTTTCAAATACAAAAGCCAGAGGGTCATCTACCCCATCAAAGCTGCTATAGCTTTCGATACCGGTCAGTACTAATGCTATGGCGATGTAAAGAACAGTACAGATCACCAGGGAGTAAATCATACTACGGGGCAAATCTCGCTGGGGATTTTTACACTCTTCTGCAGTAGTAGAAATGGCATCAAAACCTATATAGGCATAGAACACGGCCGAAACGCCTTTCAGCACGCCCTCGAAACCATTGGGCATAAAGGGGGTCCAGTTATTGGTATCTACAAAAAAAGCACCGGCAACAATCACAAAAATGATCACGGCGATCTTGAAGATCACCATATAATTGGCCGATTGCTTACTTTCTTTAATACCGATATAGGCCAGCCAGGTAACCAGGCATACAATAATAAAAGCCGGCAGGTTAAAAAACACCGGCGAACCGGCAAAGCGCGGCGCTTCATTATATGCTTTAATGGCAAACTGGTAGCTGGCAATATCTTTGGGAGACAGGTTGGCCACATTTTGCTGCAGTTCGGTAGTTGCTTTATTAAAGGCTTGCACCGCAGTTTGCGGATCCACCAGCATCCAATCCGGCAAGTGAATATTAAACACATGCTCCAGTAAATTATTAAAATAGCCGCTCCAGGAAATGGCTACTACAATGTTACCAATGGCATATTCCAGGATCAGGGCCCAGCCGATGATCCACGCTACTACTTCTCCAAAACTCACATAAGAATAGGTGTAGGCACTACCTGAAACCGGTACCCTGCTGGCGAATTCGGCATAACAAAGCGCGGAGAAACCACAGGTAATAGCTGTGATGATAAAAAGTACCGAGACACCCGGCCCTCCATTAAAAGCCGCGCCACCAATAGTTGAAAAAATACCAGCACCCACTACCGCAGCAATGCCCAAAAAGGTAAGATCCTTTACGCCCAATATTTTTTTCAGCCCGGCATTATGGCCATCACCAAGTCCTTCTTCCGCATCTTTTAATATATTCTCAATTTTCTTTTTTCGCAGTATAGACATTGTTATGTTTTAAAGTTTTTGGTTTCAGGTTTGAAGTTAAAAAAACCACACCTTAAATTGAACTTTTAATAATCGCGCTTCACCAGCAACAATGCCAGGTCTTTCAAAGGTTGCTTACGCCTGGCCAACACGGCAATTTCTTCTATATACGTTAAAGCCTCATTGAGGAAAAGGTCTTTTTGGGCTATAGCCCATTCGTCTATTTTACAGGTGCGGTACAATTGCAATACGCGGGCTACTTTATCAGCGGCATTCCCATTTAACAATTCCTGCAACTCTTGTTTCTGAGCAGCATTGGCTACTTCAAGCGCCTGAATGAGCAGGAAGGTTTTTTTGTTGGAAAGAATATCACCACCCGGTTGTTTGCCAAACTTTTCGGGATCACCAAAAGCATCCAGGTAATCGTCCTGCATCTGGAAGGCCAGTCCTATTTTTTTCCCCGCCTCATATAACAAAGCCAGGTTGCCGAGGCTGCCGCCCCCCAATATACCCCCCATTTGCAGGCTGGCGGCCAGCAAAACCGATGTTTTCAGCGTGATCATGTGGAGGTATTCCTCATAAGACACATTATCGCGCAGCTCAAAATCCATATCATATTGCTGCCCCTCACATACTTCGGCTGCCGTTTTATTGAAGAGCGTAAGAATGCGTGGAATAAACTCAGGATTGAGCCTGGTTATATAATCATAAGCTTTTACCAGCATTACGTCACCGGCAAGGATTGCCGTTGGCTCATTATATTTACTGTGAACGGTTGGCTGACCACGTCTTAACGGAGCTTTATCCATGATATCGTCGTGGATCAGCGTAAAATTGTGGAACAGTTCAATAGCCGTAGCAACATGCCAGGCATCAGGATGTATTTCTCCTAATAATTCGTTTGCCATGAGGCATAAAACCGGCCTGAAACGCTTACCCCCTAAAGAAAGGAAATAATTATTGGGTTCGTACAAACTGGCAGGTTGTTCCGGGAAATGGGAACGGTCGAAATGCGCTGAAAACTTCTTTGATAACTCCTCAAATGATTGCATGGGCCAAAAATAGAGAAAATAAGGGCGAATAAGTACTGTTTTTACAACCGGACGTTGGTGCGACGAAAAAGCAGTACCGGAAACTAATAATAATACTGAAAATTTTCATCAAAACGGTTTAAATTACAATTCAACAACGCCCTCCCAACATGAAAAAAATATTTGTTGTTTTTTATTTGCTACCCCTCATTGTATGTAGTTATGCCTGCAATAAAAATGCAATAGTTCAGGTACCCGAAAAGCCTCAGCAACCAGGCACCGAGTTTGCAGCTGCAGCCATCATCAACCAACGGCTGGGTCGCGGTATCAACCTGGGCAATACCTGGGAATCAAGTTGGGATAAAAAGGAAAGTACACCAGCCGATTTTGAAAAAATTGCGGCTAAAGGATTTACCAGCGTGCGGCTGCCTATACGCTGGGAAATGCCGGATCGGACGCAATTCACCGCTCCCTATACTATCAACAACACTTTTTTAAACAAAATCAAATCAGCTGTAGATGACGCGCTCAAGAACAAACTGCATGTTATTATTAATATGCACCATCACGACAGCCTGTACGCACGCCCCGATGAGTTGAAACCGATGTTTTTAGCACAATGGAAACAAATAGCCTCTTTTTTTAAAGCCTACCCCGACAGCCTTCTGTTTGAAGTGCTGAATGAACCGCATGGCAACCTGGATGCCGGCAGGTGGAATACTTTTTTTGCAGAAGCGCTGCAAACCATACGTGAGACCAATCTCAAAAGAACCGTTTTGCTGGGACTTGCCGAATGGGGCGGCGTAAGTGCCCTGGGTAAATTATCGGTTCCGCAGGATGAGCACTTAATGCTTACGATCCATTATTATAACCCTTTTCATTTTACCCACCAGGGCGCCAGCTGGGTAACAGGCGCTGGTGCATGGCTAGGTACCCGCTGGAGGGATACCGAGCTGGACCGGCAGGAAGTAAAAGATGATTTTAAAGCGGCTGTTGAGTTTGCCAAAACAAAAAATATTCCCATTAATGTTGGTGAATTTGGAGCCTACAGCACTGCGGACATGGATTCTCGTATTAAATGGACCCGTTTTATGGCCCGTTATTTTGAACAACAACAGTTTAGCTGGAACTATTGGGAATTCAATTCAGGCTTTGGCATTTATGATCCTTCCAAAAACATTTACCATTCAGGACTGGTGAATGCCCTTACCTCTGATGCAATGACTGCACCCACGCCGGTTACTTTTATCAGTCTTTACAGCAGCAACTTTTTGAATCCGCAGGCAGACGGCTGGAAACTTTATAACAATGATATATCGGCATCTTCTACCCTTACCATCAACAATGGCAAGGCCGTTGTTACCATTTCTTCGCCGGGAACACAAACCTGGTATATACAGCTGATGCGTCATAATACCCCGATAGAAGCCGGAAAAACTTACCGCCTCAGCTTCAATGCCGCTTCTGACAATAACAGGAACATTTCACTTGCATTTCAGCAAAGCAGCGCTCCCTGGATGGTTTATGGAAGTAAACAATTCGGCATTACCAAAAGCGAAGAAAATTACCAGTATGTTTTTACACCGGCGAATACCGACGCCAAAGCCAACCTTGTTTTTTCCCTGGGCAACAACGGGCTCGCTCCTGTTATACTTTCCAATATCAAACTGGAAGAAATTCAATTTTAATTGCTAAAGGTATTTACGCAGATCAAAGAGTAATTATTAACCTTTAAACCCCAGGTTCGCAATATGTGCCCGGATCACCTGCTTCTCAGCACCGGCATTGGTTAAAGTGAGGGCTTTATTAAAATGTTGTAATGCCATTGTATTGTCAATACCTTCATATAGTTTACCCAGTAAGGTAAAATAGAAATGATTCTGCGCTACACTAAGTTCTCCGGCTTCAATGATCGCCTGCTCTTTTCCATGTACTTTGGAAAAAACATATACCCGGTTTAACGCGGCCATGGGCGAATAGTCGATCAACAACAGCTGGTCGTACAGCTGTAGCACTGTGTTCCATTTTTGGGGAACATCTTCCTTTATAGTATGCCAGCTGGCAATGGCTGCTTCCAGGTGATACTTGCTGACCTCTTTACCGGTAAAAGCTGTTTTAAGATAAAACCGCCCCCTGTCAATCAACGCCTGGTCCCAAAGAGCGGTATCCTGGTCTTTGTACAATATCAATTCGCCCTGCCCGTTTAAACGCGCTTCGAATCTTGAAGCATGAAAACACATGAGCGATAATAATGCATTTGCCGATGAAGTATTGGCCACTTCATTAGTTACCAGGAAATGACAAAGCCGCATAGCCTCCCAGCACAACTCTTTCCTGAGCACACTATTTTGTGAAAAAGAATAATATCCTTCATTAAACAATAAATAAAGCGTGGACAAAACAGCATCCATTCGCTCCCCGATCTCTTTAATTGTAGGGTAAGCGACCGGTGCATTTTCCTGGCGTAGTTTTTCTTTGGCCCTTTGTATTCTTTTATAAATAACTTCTTTGCTGGTGAGAAAGGCATCGGCAATTTCCTGTATTCCGAAACCGCAAAGCAGGTTCAAAGAAAGTGCCACCTGGGATTCGGTATTAACAGCAGGATGGCATATGGCAAACATCATCGCCAGTTGGCTATCGTTAATATTCTTTTCCGACAGGTCTGGCTCAAGCTCTTCAGAAAGTTTTTCATTGGATCGCAGTTCCCCGCTTATTTTCTGATCGAAGATCGCACCCCGCTTCAGGTGATTCTTTGTTTTATTTTTAGCCACCGTATACAACCAGGCAACCGGGTTTTCGGGAACTCCTTTCAAGCCCCATAATTCAGTAGCGGATAAAAAGGTATCGCTGACAATATCTTCAGCGGTTTCTATATGCTGTAAGCCAAAAAGAGAACAGAGTACAGCTACCATTTTTCTGTACTCTGTTCTGAATAAATGGGGTATCAGCTCCTGCTGCACTTTATAAAGTTTTTATAGCCCTTACCTCTACATTGCCACCATAGTTATAAACCGGGCAACCTTTGGCTAACTCCACTGCTTCGTCGATCGTTTCTGTTGTTACAACAATATATCCGCCGATCGCTTCTTTTAGTTCCATAAAAGGTCCGTCGGTAACAATACCGTTGGGTCTAACCACTTTGCCGGTTCTTTCCAGGCGGTTACCGCGGTTGTTAAGTTTGCCCTGGGCTGCAATACCGCTGATCCAATCGATCCATTTTTGCGTATCGGCCTGCATTTCTTCGGGAGAAAGCCTGGGTATTTCATTTTCGTCTCTTCTGAATATAAATAAAAAGTCAGTCATTGTTAAAAAGTTTGAGTTTAAAAATAAAGATAGTTTCTTCGCTGATATATATATTAACCGCGGAGAACAAGAGAAGCAGAGTTAACGCAGAGTAGTTAGGACTAGATCCTCCATATTTTGCATCATTAGAATTGAACACCCTCTCTGCGTATCCTTTGCGCCTTATTTCTCTGCGGTTAAGACATTTACCGCTGAGAGCATGAGAAAAAGAGATATCGCGGAGTAATTGCACTACATGCTCTATATCTTAATTTATCAGACCTCGATTATATTTCTGCGTAACCTTTGCGTCCACTTTTCTCTCCGGTTAAAGATATTCAGCTTAAAAAAGTTATGCAGCTTCCTGTTTTTGCGCAAATTGTCCTACCTGGTAAGTACCCACAGCCGCACCAAATGCAATATTAAAACGGTTATAAGTATTGATAGTGGTTACCGCCAGTGTTAGGTCTATCAGCTCTTCTTCCGAAAACTGGCCGGCTGCCTCGTTGTACATTTCATCCGGCACCAGGGTATCATTTAACCTTGTCAGCGCTTCGGCCCAGGCCAGGGCTGCTCTTTCTTTATCAGAGTAAAACGGCGCTTCCCTCCATGCATCTAATACCAGTAAACGCTGTACCGATTCGCCGGCAGCCAGCAGATCTTTAGAGTGCATATCCAGGCAGAAAGCACAACCATTGATCTGAGAAACCCGGTAATAAATAAGATGTAAGATATTTTTATCGATGGTAGTTTTGGCCAGGTGACCTGCAACCCCAAATAATGAACGCATAGCGGCGCTTCCTTTCTGAAATAAGTTTAATCTCTGTTCCATTTTTCTGAATTTTAATTGTTATAAAACAGTATAACAACCGGCGTTCTTTGTTCTGGACAGAAAAAGGAAAGTTTTTTTAAAATTATTTTTCGTTCACCCATTCATAGTCTAACTGCCTCTTTTCCAGGTTGGCAGCAATCACTTTAATCCTCACTTTGTCGCCCATCGTGAATTTTTTACCCGTGCGGTGCCCTATCAGCGCGTAATCACTTTCGGAATGGCGGAAGCTGTCGTGCTCGGCAAGACTGGTTATTGAAACCAGGCCTTCACACATATGGTCAACCGTCTCCGCCCAGAAACCAAACTTAGAAACGCCACTTACAATTGCATCAAACTCTTCTCCCACATAATTACCCATGAACTGTACCTGCTTGTATTTATTGGCAGATCGCTCACTATCCATGGCCGCGCGTTCCCGCTCGCTGCAGTGCTTGCATTTTTCTTCCATCCTTTTGTCGATCTTCACACTATCTTCCAATACATCCTGTAAAATACGATGCACCATCACATCCGGATAGCGTCGTATAGGCGAAGTAAAATGACAGTAATGCTCAAAGCCCAATCCGTAGTGACCTACATTACTCTCGGTATATTTAGCCTTTGCCATGGTACGAATACCCAATTGTTGCAATACAGCTTCTTCAGGGCGACCTTTTATATCTTTTAGTAGTTTATTAAAGGATGCCGCAATAGCTTCTGCGCTGGATATATCGAACTTATACCCGAACTTATTGGCAAATGCGATAAATGGCAGCAATTTTTCCTCATCCGGCGTATCGTGAATACGATAGGGAAAGGGTATTGCCTTATTATTGATCTTTATCTTGGATACATGCCTTGCTACATAACGATTGGCCAGCAACATCAGTTCTTCAATTAACTGGTGCGCT
>JBCNOR010000209.1:0-8087 GCA_039593785.1 Niabella sp.
CCGCGCATTCATTAACCAGTTTTTCAATTTTACTTAGTTTTTCCAAGGCATGGCTATGCGCTGATTGAATGGCTGCTTCAAGCCGTTGAAGCCACTCATCATGTTCAGTTCGCTCGGCGCGTAATAGCCTGATCAGCGGTAATACCGTATGGTCCATATCCCTGATCTCTGTTAAGGAAGGAACAACATCCAGGGCGCTCAATGCTTCAAGTCCCGCGGGCAATGGCAGCCAATCCACCCATGGTGTTAATAGCGATAATGAAAATTGAGCATCCGCGATCTGTGCTTCAAACTTCGACAGCCAGCTTTGCACTTCTTTATTAGATTCTATGACTGCTGCAGCTCTTATTAACCCAGCCTGTTGTAATATTTTATCGAAACAGGTTTTATGGGTATGGATCGTTTCTACAGGAGATTGAGACAGGCGAGCCAGGTAAGCATCCGTTTCTTTAAAAACGGCTGCCGCCTCCGGGGCAGCGCTTATAGCAGCCTTCAACGTGTGATGTAGCCCTTCATAAAACTTTTGATTGAGGATTTTATGATGAGGCAGCTCTAATAAGCCCTGTCTTAACACCATCATATTAGCCACAAAGTTGCCGCTATCTACCGCCGAGATATAACGCGGATAAAGAGGCTGCAGATTGGTAGTGTCATACCAATTGTAAAAATGGCCTTTGTAACGCTCCATATCGCTTAGCGCATTAAAAGTATTTTGTGTGCGCTCAACCAGCTTACATAAAGAGATATATCCAAAATCATAAGCAGATAAATTCACTAATGTAGACAGGCCTATATTAGTGGGAGAAGTACGATGAGCGGTTACTTCGATGGGCTTTTCCTGGTAATTATCGGGTGGCAGGTAATTATCTTCTGCTACAACAAAGTCTTCAAAGAAAGCCCAGGTTTTACGGCTGATCACTTGCAGAAAATCAGCTTCGGAATCAGATAAAGCAAAATCTTCGCGGGTTCTCTGGCGGCTGACGCTCCAGGCTACAACCGGAGAAAATAGCCAGGCTAATAAAAACGGGGCTGCAATATAAATTGAGGAAGGTTGAAAGATCACTACCAATGCAGCAATAACTATTACCAGCAAAATTGCCTGCCACATATAGCTGTATGCATCGGCAATTGTTTTTTTACCGCCGGCTTTTTGAGCAGCGTAAGGTGTCCATTGCAACAGCCTCTTCCTGGAGAACAGCAGGCGCCAATTCGCTAAAAAAATAGCATCTGCATTTTTATAAGCTTCAAACGGTAACACTACTATATTGTACAATACCTGCGCTACGCTCTTTTTAAATGCATCGGCTACTTCCGTTATATGCGACCGGGTATCCAGGTCATCGGGTTTTCTGAAAAGCTGTATAGCTCCTGTAACTACAGGCATAAAAAACCAAAACACTATAAAACCAATCATCCAGATGGCGGGGTTAGGGAATAGCAGCCAGACCAGCACCAATAAAACCAGCATGGCCGGTGTAAGCAGGCTCCGCTTAATATTGTCCCATATTTTCCATTTGGATAAAGAAGAAATGTAGTTCCGTCTCAATTTGTTCTTTTCATCGGGCGCGAAAGGTAAACCCCATGTAGCTATTTGCCAGTCCCCCCTGATCCATCGATGCCTGCGACTTACATCCGTCCAATAGGTTTCGGGATAGTCTTCAAACAGCTGTACATCTGTTAATAAACCCGAACGAACATAAGATCCTTCTAAAAGGTCATGGCTCAGTATGCGATTTTCGGGAAACGCTTTTCCTAATACCTGTTCAAACACATCTATATCGTAAATACCTTTGCCTATAAAAGACCCTTCTTCAAAAAGATCCTGGTAAACATCTGATACCAATTGCGTATAAGGATCAAGACCTGAATCATTACTATGCATGCGCGCGTAAACAGAGCTGGTTTTGGCGGGCAGGTTAATGGCAGTTCTGGGTTGTAAAATACCGTAGCCTTCTACTACCCTTCTCTTCTTTTGATTGATCACAGGCTGGTTAAGCGGGTGGGCCATAGTAGCGATCATCTTCCAGGCCGACTCGCGTGGAAGTAAAGTATCTGCATCCAGCGTAATTACATACTTTACATTGGTTAGTGCGGAAACATCCCCCACAATTACCGAAAAATCATCATGACCTGTATTCCTGAGCAGGCTGTTTAACTCACCAAGTTTTCCTCTTTTACGCTCATAGCTCATCCAAACCTTTTCCTTTTTATTCCATTTACGAGAACGGTGCATCAGGAAGAAGCGATCGGTTTCATTTTCCCTGGCGTATTTTTTATTCAGCAGGTGAATCTCTTCCTTTACATGGGCCAGCAGTTCATCGTCCTGGGGCATTTTTTCCTGCGGCGCATCGGCAAAATCTGTCAGCAGGCAATAGTATAAGTTTTTTTGAGGATTAGAAAGATATCTTACCTCAAGGTCGCTTACCAATTCATCAATACCTGCTTTGCTTCCAATCAAACAAGGTACTGCAACTACGGCGCTGTAAACATCAGGTATCCTGCCAGAGAAATCGAGCTTGGGCAGCGGCTTTGGTTTTACCATCATTGTAGATAACCAGTTGATCACCACCGTAGCAAAATGCCCCAATATCACAAATAGTAAAATACCGGTTACAATACTTAACCATATCACCCTTGTTTCATCATAAACAGTTCGAGCCAATAAAATGCTGGTGAGCAATGCAAACAGGAGGGTTGATCCGGCATAGATGCACAGCCTGTTCTTTCTTAAAAAATATTTAAGCTGATCCTTAAAGTCTAATTGTGTGCGGGCCTTCTTTAACAGCTCATCCCGGCCTTTATCTACTAAAAAATACCCCACATGATGTTGCCGTTCGGGAGCTCCGGTTTCTTTTCTTTTCGCGGCCAGGCCGATAGCCAAAGCAGCCACTTCATGCTCGGCAACTTTTGATTTTTTACCGATCCATTCCACTACGTGCCGGTAACAATCGCGGGTTTCAAAATCCATCAACGGATAAGTACCGGTAATATCCTTTTGCAGTACTTGCTCCACCACGCTTACACTTTCTACAAACTCTTTCCACTCGGTTGTTTTCAAAAGCCTGATGCTCTCTATACTGTTGCGCATAGACACCTGGTCTGCCGCCTGGCTCTGGTTGTGTATATTCACCAGCTCTGCTACAGAATGACCGGTATCTGAAAGTTGCTGTTCGATCCATGACAAGGGTATCGCCAATCCCTGGCCTTTTCCCTGCATCCTCCTGGTAAACTCTGCCACAAAAGCACTGTTCAGCGACACATCGCTCTTGGCCATTTCAGCAGTAGCTATAATAATGCTCCGTGGTTCCGTCTGTGCAATTTTTATAAATTCCTCCGACCAGTAAATAGCATCGTTCTTATCCAGCCGGTCGATAGCAATTCTTGAAGCAATACGCCTTATATTTTCTATAATAGCAAACCGCAACATAATAGGAATGGCCCATAGCTCACCCAGGGTGAGCACATTTTTGGTTTGATAGCCATTAATAAAAGCGGTAAGGTTGGCTACATCAATGCGGCCATCACTATGAGAAATGATTTCCAGCGCTATATCATACACACGAGGCATACCCGCCGATTTGCCCTTAGCCAGGATAGGGAGCGTTTGGCTATAGCCTTTCGGCAGGTGTTTCCTTGAAATATTGATCTGCTCTTTAATAAGATAGAGGTTATCTAAAAACCATTCACTTGCAGGGGCGATCGCTTGTTTTTCCTTTATGGTTTCAGCAAGCATTTCCTGCACTTTTACGATCACATCTTCGTTATCATTCAAGCGCTTCAACACTTTGTCGGGTTGTTTGGTTGTCAGCACCTCATGCTGGGCAGCCACACGTATACCGTGAGACTCCATTTGTGCATTGCTCAACAGGTCTAAGCGAAACGGGTCTTCATTTTTAAAAGGATAGGTTGACTCGGAGGTAAAATACTCCCTCATCCTCGTCACAAAATCATCAACGGGCCTTGTAATTTTCATCCGGCTATTATTTAAAAAGTTCTTAATAGTTGATACTGTGGAATTTTTTACACATACTGCCATTCCACCGCAATTATTTTCACGGTTTACACAATTACAATTTTCAAGCCGAGATTAAGCAACCCTACTATTAATCAATAAAATAGCCGCCCCAAATGGAGGCGGCTTGCGGATAAAACCATTTTTTATTTTTAGTTAAATTTTGCGAATACTGATGGCTACACCACCGCTGCGGGCAAGCCTGGTCACCAGCTTTGTTTTGCCGGTTACCTTCTTTTTGTAAATATGATAGCTCTGTGGATTGGTGATATAGTCCGCATTTTTACCATCTTCATAAATGGTTGCTTCATAATTTCCGCCGGCAGGCAGAAAGCTAAAATCTACGCTCAGCGTTCTTGCCTGTTCGTCTGTAATACCGCCCACAAACCATTCATCTTTCCCCTTGGCCTTCCTTGCAATTAGTACGTGATCGCCGGGCTCTGCGCTTAATATTTTGGTATCGTCCCAATCAACCGCAACATCTTTTATAAACTGGAAGGCGTCAGGAAACCGTTCGTAATTATCAATTATATCTGCAGCCATTTGCAAAGGGCTGTACATGGTAACATATAAAGCCAGCTGCTTGGTTAGCGTGGTTTGCACAAAACGCTTGTCGCCAGGGAAATAGTAATCCAGCTGGGTTTGAAAGATGCCGGGTGTGTAATCCATCGGACCACCGATCAACCTGGTAAAAGGCAGTATGGTAGTGTGTTCGGGGTTGTTACCACCAAAAGCCTCATATTCAGTACCTCTTGCCGCCTCTGCAGCAATCCAGTTGGGATAGGTGCGGTGCAAACCGGTGAGATGCACCGATTCATGGGAATTAACCATTACTTTATGTTTTAAGGCCTTATCAACCACACGTTGGTAATGCTGTATCATCCATTGACTATAGTGATGCTCTCCCCGCGGAATAATATTGCCTACATAACCCGTTTTTACTGCTTTGTAGCCATATCGATCCATAAAGGCAAAAGCTGTGTCAAAATGCCGCTCGTAATTAGTTGCAGCAGAAGAGGTTTCGTGATGCATGATCAGCTGTACATTTTTAGCCTTTGCATAGTCGGTTAGTGCTTTTACATCAAAATCGGGGTAGGGCGTTACAAAATCAAATACATATTCCTTCGATTTACCAAACCAGTCTTCCCATCCCTCGTTCCAGCCCTCCACCAAAACACCGTCCAAACCATGTTTTGCAGCAAAGTCGATGTACTTCTTTACATAATTGGTATTAGCAGCATGCGTACCGTTGGTTTGCAACCTGGAGTAATCCGTTTTGCCAAGGTGTACATTATTGATATTGGCATAGCTCCAGGTAGATTTCCCCATGATCATCTCCCACCATACTCCTACGTACTTTACAGGTTTAATCCAGTCAGTGCCTTCATATTTTGTGGGTTCGTTCAGGTTGAGCACCAGTTTAGAAGCCAGTATATCTTCGGCTTTCTTTGTTATAATAACGGTTCTCCAGGGTGTGTGAAAAGGCGTTTGTATATACCCTTTCTTCCCCTGCCCGTCTGGTGTTAAATGAGAGGTCAGTATAAATTTCCCCGCATCCAGGCTTAGGTGTAAAGCAGGATAATCAACCAATGCCGCTTCATGAAAGTTAAGATAAAAACCATTGTCGGTCTTCATCATCAATGGCGTTTGCAGGGTTCCCGGTGCAATGGTTTGCGAAGCATTACCGTCATAACTCTTATCGAATAGCTTCGGCACCTCCGATAGTTTCGATGTGGTATAATTATATTCCTGTGTATCGTAATCGCCCGGCATCCACCAGGCTTTGGCGTCTCCGGGAAGTGCAAACTCCGTAGTTTCTTCCTTCACTACAAAGTAGTTCAGGTTGGCCTGTTCAGGAAACTCGTAACGCAGGCCCAGGCCATCGTTGAATAAGCGGAAGCGTATGGATATCTCCCTCTGGTAAGCCGGTTGAGCCAGGTAAACAATCAATTCAGTATAATGATTCCTGATCTGCTTCACCTCACCCAGAACCGGCTGCCAGGTTTCATCTGCCTTGTTGATCTTAAAATCCTTAATACCAAATCCTCCTGTAAAAGAGGGCCCGTTATCGATCTCAAGTCCCAGCTTACTTTGCAATAAGACCGGCTGGTGATTATGATTTACACTATAAACAGGAACACTGTCCTTCACTCCGAATGTAAGTTGCAGCATACCATCCGGCGAGTATATCTTTTGAGCATTTGTTGCAATAACAGCAAGCATCATTAACGCAATAGCAATCCATTTTTTCATGTGTGCATTTTTAAATGTGCCAGCGAAAATAGGATTTTTTAACTAATGTGTACCTAAAACACATTAAAAATACAAAGATCGTTCTCAAATATGCGCAAACGTTTGTCCGAGCGGATCAAAGAGCCTTGTGTATAACTTAGGTTAATAATGTTGCCTTGCTCCTGCGCTACCCCGGTAGTTTGCTGTATGTCTTTTTTTAAATTCTTAAAACCAAAAAATGAAACAATTACTAACCGTAGTGATGATCACTACACTTGCTGTAGTGTCTTGTAAGAAAAGCCAGATTCCGGAAAACACCGGGTCGGAAAACACCATCAGGCGTTCTGTCACCCCTGTACCATTAGGCGCGTTGGGTAGCACAGAGCAGGAATTCAGTGAAAAAATAATGGGAACCACCGAATCCTTTAACAGGTTACAATTAGGCAATCCCTGGTCAGATTTTGATCCCACGGGCTTTTACCTGCCACCAGGTGTTGCTATGACGCTTACGGTGCAACAGTTAAGCGGCAGCACACTGCCCAAGCTGCTGATCGGTACTTATTCGAGAGACACCCTCCGGTGGGATCCACGTTCGGTGCAGCTAACAGCCGGCAGTAACACCATATCATCAGATACTTATGGCGGGCTAATCTGGATACGTTATACCACCAGCGGTACGCCTACGGGTAAAGTTAAGATCACTTTTAACACCGGAGCGGTGCGCGCACCCCTGTTTATTAAAGACCAGACAACCGATTGGGAATCGCAGGTAGCCACTTATACTACATCACCAGATGTACTCCTGGTCAACAACAGCACGTACCTGGTAACAGGCAGGAGCCGTGCCGGTGCCACCAGCAATGCCGACGCCAACAATATTCTGCAGATAATAGACAGGGCTGTAGCGTTTGGAGAAGATTATATATCCGGCTTTGATAATTCGGCTCCCGAGCACATGAAACCCACGCATAAGATCGCGATGGTAGAATCACCGGCCCGCAATTTATGGGGCGCTGCCAGCTACTACCGCACCTGGTTTGCGCCGGGCCTGTGGAATGATTGCCTAACCTACCCCAGTATGGTGAACAATGGTTGGGGATCCTGGCATGAGCTGGGGCATATGCGCCAGCAACAACCCTGGAAATGGTCAACCCTGGGAGAAGTAACGGTGAATATTTATTCCCTTGCTGCCGAACGGGCCATAAGCGGGGGCGGGGTTAACCGTTTAAAAGGGACTACCACCACCAATGCATTAAACTATATCGCCAATACCAATACCGACAAGGACTTCAATTCCAATACCTATATGTCGGATGGAAACTTTACCCGGTTATTCATGTTTCACCAGTTGTGGCTTGCCTTTGGAGATGCCTTCTATATTAACCTGCATAAGCAAACCCGTGTGGAGAAGCCTGTGGTAACTAACGATGAACAAAAGATGCGGTACTTTATGTTGAAAGCATGTACCATCAGCGGCAGGGACCTGACGACCTTTTTCAGAAAATGGGGTTTTAAAGTTAACGAAAGCGTTTATACTGAAATAGCAGCGCTTAACTTACCGGCCCCGGCCGTAGAGCCCAGTACATTGACGGATGCCAATGCAGGGCTTATAGAAAACGGCGCTACCTACAAGATCGTATCAGCGGTAAACAACAGTAGTGTTCTGGATGTAAGTGGCGGCGGCGTTCCGGCTAATGGCACGGTGGTCGCTTTATGGACACCTAACAACCCGTTATCCAATAACCAAAAATGGTTATTAAGAAGCCTTGGAAATGGTGAGTTTGCCTTAAAAACTATTGCGGATACTTCTAAAGTGATGGATGTAAGGAGCGGCGCATCTGCC